>JAGODF010000221.1 GCA_017998375.1 Spirochaetota bacterium | reverse complement strand
CTATCATCCTCCGGCCCTTCATGTCATTCCGCCTTCGGCGTGAGCACCAGTTCCAGGCGGTTGTTCTTCTTCCTGTCGGCGCCGGCGTCCTCGCCGAAGAGGGGGCGCGTTTCCCCCATCCCCCGGAACGATATCACCCCCCCGCCGATACCGCGCCGCACCAGAAAATCGCGCACGTACTTCGCTTTCTTCTCAGTGGCCGCGAGGTTCGCGGCGTCATCGCCCTCGAAATCGGAATGGGACTCTATCTCCACGGTGTGGCCGGGATAGTCCTCCATCGCGTCGGCGAGCTCGCCGAGCATTGCGTTGAAGGACGCGTCGGCGCGGAGGCGGGACGCGTCGCTCCTGTCGGGGAGGGTGATGCGCAGGGCCCCCTGCCCGGGAAGGAGCATGATCCCGGTCGAAAAACTCATCACCGCCGGCTGCGAGCGGTTTCCAGCCCTGTCCAGCGTGACAAGCTCGGCGGTGAACCGTTCCATGGAAAACGGAGCGGCGCCCTTCCCCCGCCCGTCCCACGCGATCCGTTTCGGAACGTCCCCCTCCCCCGCCACGCGGAAATAGGGAGCGCCGGCCTCCGTGCGGATGTTGATCTCCCACCGCCCCGTGCCGTGATCGTCCCGCGACACCGGCCTGAAGACGATGCGGTCATCGATGAAATCGCCGTCGGGTGTGAATGAATCGAGGTTCGCCTTCAGGCGCGGCCGCGGCGGCGTGGAGTCCACCACGAAGCTTTTGTCCGCGGAGGCGAGCGGCGCTCCGTCCTTCGGCGTGACCTCGAGCCTGCAGAGATAGACGCCGTCGCGCGGCGTCTTCCCGTTCCCGGCAAGGCCGTCCCACTCGAAGGAAGCGGGCAGTCCTTCTCCCCGGAGAAAGCGCACGGTCTCGCCCCCGACGTCCAGTATGGAGAACTTCCACTCTCCCGCCGCGAGGCCCTTCTCGTACGCGGCCCTGAAGCGCAGCGGTTTTCCGAGCGCCGGAGAGTAACAGTCCGATTCGGGAACCAGGTCGACGCGTCGCCGGCCCGTCTCCGCGACGATGTTCCTGATCTCGCGCATGGCGTTGTTTCCCGCACCGTCGCTCACTGTGACGAGACAGGAATATCGCCCGGGCTTCACCGGTTCCCCCTCCTCGTCCTTCCCGTCCCACGAAATCCGCGTCGGCGCGCCGCGTGCGACCCAGTTGAAGGCCCGGACCTCGTCGCCGTCGCCGTCGAGCAGCGATACCGACACGCGGTCCTCGTTCTGGTCGCGCACGCGTATCGCTATCTCCGCGGGGGCGCCGCCCGTCGGATCGACGGCCGTGACTATCGGCGTCACCGAGACTTCGGGCGCCACGGTGTCGATGCGCACGCGCCCCTTCCTCGCGGCGGCGATGTTGTCGCGATCGTCCCAGGCCGTGAAGGAATAGTGATAGTCGCCGTCGCCCTGGAGCCGGCCCGCATCGTCCGTGCCGTCCCAGTCCACGAAAGCCGGTATCACCCCGCGCTCCCTGGTCCCGAGCATGGAGCGCGCGATGGCCAGCGGCGTGAGTCCGCGCTGCCGGTTCCGTCCCCGGTAGCGGTACTCCCGCACAAGCCTGCCGCGCGCGTCCAGCACCTGGAAGTACCACCCGCGGACGTCGCCCTCGTCGCGCGCGTGGAGGCTGAAGTACACGCGGTCCTGCCGCCCGTCGGAATTTGGCGAGAAAGCCGAACAGTCGGCGGAGGCCGATATGACCGGCGGGCGTGTATCGGGGCCTCCGGGAGCGACGGTCATCCCGACGTAATGGGCGCTGCCCGCGCCGCCGCCGGAAAGAAATGCGTAGTCGATGTCGCCGCGGATGTCCAGCGCGTCGAAGCGGAGCCCGGCGCCGAGCGCGTACCTGCCGCGGCCGTACGGATCGCGCGCGATCCAGCCGGCCCTGGCGATGAACATGTTTCCCATTACCGATTCGATCCCCGCCTTCACGGCGATATCGTCCATCGATCCCTCCGTCGTTCCCTCGCCGGCGAGGGAAACCGACACGATGCCGCTGCGATACAGTTCCGCGGTGAGTCCCGCGGTGGCCCTGTCCAGGTTGCCGGCATCATCGTCCCGGTTCGCCGCGCCCGCGCGCAGCGACGCTCCGATCCCCAGACCGTGGAAACCGAAACCGCGCCAGCGCGGTCCCGCCCCGCCCGCGATGAAGAGGAAGCCGGCGCGGAAGGCCCCATACGCCAGTTGCCCGTCTTCGATGTCGGCGAAGGTGCCGTGGAGCGCGGCCCCGAGGAAGAGCCCGGGGTAGATTTCCTTCGCCGCGCCGATATCGCCCTGAAACGCCGCGGGCATCGACGGATCTTCCCCTTCAACGGCAAGGTAGCGCGCGGAAAGCCCGAGGACCCCGTACGCGGAGGGAAGCGCGATGCCCAGGGTGTGATCGGCGGCGTCCGCCCAGGCGCCGTACGCTGCGTGCAGGGACCAGCGCCGCAGCCCGCCGATGGACGCGGGATTCGCGGTGAAGAGGTCGGTGCCCTGCGAGGAGACGCCGCAGGCGCCGCGCCCCAGCGACGATGCCGCGGGCGCGAGGCGCAGGAGCCCTGCATCCCCGCCGGATGCGAAGGCCGCGGCGGCATGCATGAGTGCCGCCAGGAACGCGTGGATGATGATCAGTCGTTTCGCCCGCATGGTATAAAGGTGGTCCCGGATTAGTTTCGTCCCGGCCGGAAGGCCCGGCCTCACTGCTTCTTTCCGAAGAAGTCCTTGAAGAGCTCCTTGTCGAGCTTGAGCAGCCTGGAGCGGATCTCCGTGATGTTGTTGAAATCGTAATTCTGGTACTCGAAGAAGTCGAGCATCCAGAGGTACTTGTTGATCAGGCGGGGGATGATATTGGTCTCCTCCGCGCGCTCCCTGCCCGACTGGTGGAGCGCCGTCTCCAGCGTGTAGATCTCGCGCTTGATCGACTCCACCTGCTGCGAGTTAAGGTGCCGCTTCACGTAGAGGATGTCCTGCAGGTAGCCGAAAACGGGTATCCACTCCCGTGGGTCCGCGCCGGGCTTGAGCCGCCCCGAGATCTCCGCCAGGTCGCGCACCGGCTTCGCGCGGATGAGGGAGAGGTCTATCTCCGAGGGATCCACGAAAAAGGCCTCCTTGAAATAGAGGAGGCTCTTCGGTATCTCGTTCACCTGGTAGTTCGCCTCCCCCAGGAGCGACAGGAGCTTGGCGCTGCCCCGCAGGGAGCTCCGCGCGTACTCCAGCGTCTCGATGGCGCGCCGGTAGTCCTCCAGGCGGATGAAGCATATCCCGAGGTTGATGAGCAGGTCGAAGTTGTCGACGGTGCTCTGCTCCTTCACGAAGGCGATGGTGTAGTGCTCCGAGGCGCGGAAGAAGATGTGCTTCATCGCCGCGTTGTATGGAGCGGAGTCGAGCATTCCCTTTCCGGAGGCGTACCGGGTGAACTCCTCCCATTCCTTCATCAGGAAGTCGGCGGTCATCTTCCCCTCCTCGAGGCGGTCGATGTCCTTCACCCTGTTGATCCAGAACTTGGCGGTGCGGTAGGTCTCGGCGAGTCCCGGGAAATCCGGGTTGCGGTTCATCAGGTCGTCGATCTTCTCGAGGGCGTCGGCGAACTTGCCCTCTTCGATTAACTGGAACGCCGTGTTGCAGCCGATGAGGAAGGGGTCGTCGGAAAAAAGGAGTTGTCCGTCCTGATCCATGTCAGATCTCTATCACTCTGCCCCACTGGCTCGATATGCTGCCGTGCGTGAAAACGATGACCTGCCTCGTTTCGGAAATATCGTCCAGTATTTCCTTCAGCCTGGCGATCCTGACCTCGTCCATGAAGAGGAAAGGATCGTCAATTATGAGGGGGAGTGACAGATTCAAGTCAATTAAAAAATCGCCCAGGGCGAGCTTAATTGCCAGGTGCATGACATGGACCACGTTGGGGTGCAGGTCGCCGGGGCCCGCGCCGTCCACGAGGGCGCGCATGTGCTCCGCGTCGATCCGGGTGATGTACTGCTTCTCGGTCAGCTCGTGGAAAAGATCGACGGAGCGCGCCACCAGCCTGTCGGTCTGGTTCTTCCACCGGATGCCGATGGTCTCCCGGAATATTTTCAAAATGTATTCCATGGACTCCTGGTGTGCCCGGAGGTCGTCCAGGGCCCGGGAGGTCTTTCTCCGTTTCTCCAGGCACTCCTTCTTCTCGTCGTCGTGGAAGCTCGTGGCGCGGATCTCCTCGTCGATCTGCGCGAGGGTCTGCTCCTCCTGCCTGATGACGGCTTCCTGCTCCTCGATCCGCTTCTCCGTGGTGAAGACGTATTCCAGCGCCTCTGCGGGAGTGGCGCCGGCGGCCAGCCCGCCGTCCAGCAGTTCCAGGTCGCGCCCTATCGCCGCCCGGGTCTCCGCGTGGCGGGCGCGCAGATCATCCCGCTCCCCGGCCAGGCGGTCCACCTGTTCGCGGTCCCTGAGCGAGCTTTTCACCCGGAGTATGTCCAGCTGCATCTCCGTGTACTCGCTGTATTCCTCGAAGTACTGGAGGAGAAACTCGTACAGCGTCTCCATCCGGTACTCCGATATCGTCACGTTGTTCTCGGTGAGCAGCGCTTCTATCTTCCCTTCGAACTCGGCGATCTTTGCGCGCAGTTCCGCGACGGCCTTCGAGCGGGAAGCGACCAGGTTGTGGATCATCAGCCCGGCGACGCCCGCCAGCGCGACGATCAGGATACCCATCACCAGGAGCGACTTCTTCTCCGGCGGTATGTTGAGGAGGATGTTCCCGTAGGTCAGGAGTATCGCGAACAGGGAAGCGATGTTCATCGACAGGACGATGTTCTTGAAGACGCGGCGGCGGTAGGCGATCTTCGACGCGAGGTTGTTGAGCGCCTCGTTCGCGTCACGGAGCTCGCGGTAGAGGTCCTGTATCTTCCGGAGATTGTTCCGCTGGGAGTCGCTGAAGTTCCTGAACTGCGGGAAGAGGTCGTGTGCCCTGGCGGCGATGGCCTCTATCTCCCCGGTCTTCCTGTCCTCCTCGGCGATGTCGCGCTCGCGCGCCGCGATCTCCGTCTCGATGTCGCCGCACTTCCTCATGTTGTCCAGGACCCGCTCGGCGTTCTCCTTGAGGCCCGCCAGGCGCGCGCACTCGGCACGGGCGGCCGATATCGCCCCCTCCACTTCCCTCCTCTCCCTGATGAGTTTCTCGTACTTCGAGTACTCCAGGTCGATTATCTCGATCCGCTTGTCCAGTTCCCGGAGCTCCCCCTCGCGCCGGAGCATCTCGTTCACCAGCGGATTTTTCATGCGGCCCCCGGGGGAGCCGTCGCCCATCCGCTCGCATATGGACGCGTACAGCCCGTAGAAGTTCGAGCTGTCCTCGACGAAGATCCTCCGGAGGGAACCGTATCCGCCCGCGTTGCCTTGAGACGATTCGGAAGGCGACGGCACGAAGCAGAGGCTCGCGAGGGCATCGCCGTCGAAGAAGAGAAAGAACTCCTTCAAAGAAAGACCGCGCGCGTCCCTCTCCAGACTTTCCAGAATCTCGAGGGCCAGGGGCGCGTCGCCGGCCTCGCGCAGGTCCAGCGCCACGAGGTCCTCCGCGGCGCCTCCGTCCAGGGACTTGATGGCGAAGGACCTGCTCCCGTTCCTGGTGAAGCGGAACTCGCCGTGGGAATTCGCGAGGAGCGCGTCAAGGTACAGGTTTTCCCAGGAGGCGCGCTCCAGGAGGAGCGACGGGGTGCGCCGCGCGTGGAGCAGGTCGACGAGTGCCCGGGCGAGGAGCGATTTGCCGGAGTTGTTCCGGCCCCGGATGAAGGTGAGCCGCTCGTCGAGGGAAAAGGTCCTGTTCTCGAAGAGGCCCTGCCGGGAGGCGATGCATTCCTTTATCAGCACAGCCATTCCTCCGGGACGTAGGCGCCCTTCCTGACAAGCCCGTTGAGCAACCGGGAGAACGCGTCGCCGTCTATGCCCCGCGGGAGCTCCCCCGCGTCGATCCCGCGTTTCAGCACGGTGAAAAAATCGCCGCGGAGCGTCCCGTCGTTCCGGCACTCCTCGATGAGCGCCTCCAGCGCGGGCTCGGTCTCGTCGCGCAGGAGCAGCGCCGCGAACTTCTTCCTCCAGTTCATCAGCATCGCGTAATCTACGGGAAAGCGCCTTTCGCCGGTGAGCGTGAGGCGCAGCACTGCGCGGTCCGACCTGCGGCCTTCCAGGTACCCGGTGAGGGCGTCGAAGCCGGATAGCGCCGCGCAGTCCAGCGCCTCGTCCTCCACGTCGAGGCTGTTCACCGTGAGGCGTTTTATCTGCACCAGCTCGTTATTGTCGATGATGAGCGAGAGCGCGTACCGCTCGCCCTTCTCGCCGAAGCAGGTGGCCTCGGGCGAACCGGGATACGCCCCTATCACCCTCCTGTTGTGCTTGAAGAGCCTGAAATGGTGGTTGTGCCCCAGCGCGTAGAAATCGAGCCCCATCTCCCTGATGCGATTCTTGTCCAGAACCAGGGCGCCGGTCTCGGGCGCCTCGCCCGTGAGGCTGAGCTCCGCGTGGAAAAGCCCCACGTGAAAGCCCTCACGATCCGTCCTCGACAGTGCCGTCAGCCGCGACGCGGGCAGCGCGGGCATGCCATACACGCAGAGCTTCTGCCCCTCCTTCTCGAAGGTGAAGGGCTCGCACTTTTCCGGGTCGGAAAAGACGCGCGCAGCACCCAGCCGGCCGAGCCAGGTGGGAAGTTCCCCGCTGGCCGTGACCTCGCGTTCGCCGGGCGCTACGAGGACCGGTACGCACTTCGCCGCCGCGCGGGCGAACTCAACGGCCACTGCGTCCACCAGGGCACTGTCGGGGGCGTCGCTGTCGAAGAGGTCCCCGCCCACGAGGAGCATGTCGTGGTCCAGCGCGAGGGCGGCCATTCTGCGGAACGTGCCGGCGCGGACATCCGCGTCGATGGGCAGATCACCCTTCGCTATCCCCAGGTGCAGATCGGATATCAGGAGTATTTTCAACATGTATCAGGGCCAGGTCCAATGGTAAAACCGGCCGGGGGCGCGCCTTCCCCGCCGTGAGGATATATCATCCCCTCTTTCTTATTGTCGGATGATAAAACTGAAATTCTTAAGCAGAATGGGGAGGCACGGCCGCCGTCAGCGGATGATGTAACCGAAGATGAAGTTGATGACCACCTTGTCCCCGGTAATGTCCGCCGGGACCTTCCCGAAGCTCCGGGAAAGCTTCACCGCGTC
>JAGODF010000220.1 GCA_017998375.1 Spirochaetota bacterium | reverse complement strand
GCGTAATAGAGGACGATGACCAGGACGATCGGCAGCAGGAAATAGAGGCGGTACTTCGCGAAGCCCTCCATGAGCGCGGTCTTCTGGTCGTCGTTCAGAAAGCGCGTCGCCTTCTCGGAGACGAACCTGCTGATGATTACCGCGCCCAGGAGCACCAAGATGCCTATGAATTGCAAATCCATCGCGCCTTCAGTCTTTTTTCTTTTTGAAAATGCCCAGCACTTTCTTCACGAGTGATTCCTTCTTCCCCTTCTTGACCGAAGCGGATTCCCCGTCCATATAGAAATTCTCGCCGTACTTGTTGCTGTAGTACTCGAGACGCTGGTCCATGGACGCTTTCTTCGGCATTTTCCTGGAATGGTCGACACGCGGCGCCTGTGGCTGCTGCGCCTGCTGTGCCTGATCCTGCCCTTCGCCGCCGCCCTTCTTTCCCCGGCGGCGCCTTTTCCTCTTTCTGTCGCCGCTTTCGGGCCGCGGCTGGTTTCCCGCCTGTCCGCGCCCGTGTGAAGGAGCGTGCGCCGCCCGCGCCGCCGCGGGAGCGTGGTGCGGTTTTTCCCTCTGCTCGCGCACTTCCCGGGCGGGAGCTGCCTCGCCCTGCTGCTGTGCCCGCCTGGCTTCGTGGGCTTCGCGTTTTTCCCTTTCACCGTGACGCTCGCCCGGCCGCCGGCCGCGGTCGCCGCGGCTGTCGCGCCCGTCGCGTCCCCTGCCGCGATCGCGGCCGCCACGGCTGTCCCTTCTGCCGCCGCGGTCCCCGCGATCGCCGCGGCCGTCCCGGTCCAGGTAAAAACGCATGCCCTTGCTCGCGTCCTCGGCGTAAAGGCTCTCATCCGCCCATTCCACAGGGATTTTCACCTTGGTATATGCCTCGATAGCCTCCAGGCCGTAGACGTATTTCTCGCAGACGAGGCTCACAGCCCGTCCTTCCTTGCCCACGCGCCCCGTGCGGCCGATGCGGTGCACGTAGCTTTCCGTGTTCTCCGGGAGGTCGTAGTTCACCACGAGCTCCAGGTCGTTGATGTGCAGGCCCCGCGAGGCGACGTCGGTGGCCACCAGGAACTTCAGCTCGCCCGACTTGATGCTGTCGATCACCTGGAGGCGCTTGCTCTGCGGCAGGTCGCCCATGATGTACTCGCAGCGGATGCCGTTGACCTCCAGGCGTTTCGCGACCTCGTGCGCGGCGCGCTTGGTGTTGGTGAAGATGATGGCGTTGTTGGGATTCTCGCTCTTGAGGATACCCAGGAGCAGCCGCATCTTGTCCTGGCTCCCCACGTGGTAGAGCTTCTGGGCGATGGTCTCGACCGCAACATGGTCGCGGCTGAGCTCTATCTGTTCCGGCTCGTTCATATACTCGTAGGCGATACGCCGCACCTCGTAGTCCAGCGTGGCGCTGAAGAGCATGGTCTGCCGCTCGTTCTTGGGCGGCATCTTGCGGATGATCTTCTTGAGGTCGGGCAGGAAGCCCATGTCGAAGAGGCGGTCGGCCTCGTCGATCACCAGGATGTTCACGTCGCCGAACTCCAGCTTGCCCATCTGGTTGAAGTCGATGAGCCTGCCCGGCGTGCCGATGATGATGTCCACGCCCTGCTTCAAGAGCTTTTCCTGGTGCGCGTATCCCACGCCGCCGTAGAAGACCCCGGACGTGAAGGGAAGGTACTTGCCCAGTATCTTCGCCTCCTTCTCGATCTGGGAGGCGAGCTCGCGCGTGGGCGCCACCACGAGGGCGCGCATCTTGCGGTCGGGATTCTCGAGCATGATCTGGAAAATTGGGATGAGAAAGGCCGCGGTCTTGCCGGAGCCGGTCTGGGACTGGACGAAGAGGTCCTTTCGCTTGAGCGTGTGGGTGAAGGCCGCCTCCTGGACGGGCATGGCCTCCTCGAATCCGGCTTCGCGGATCCCCTGCATCAGGGCCTCGTGGAGGTTGAATTCCTCGAATCTCATTGTTTTAATATGTTCCTCTCATATATGGTCGTTTTATCGCAATAACTGTGGAACGCAAACGGCCCCTATCGTCAAACACATTTTTTCGAGGGCCCGGAAAGGGAAGGGAATGATACCGGCCGCCGCTACAGGAAGACTTTTTTGAAGAGGTAGAGCACCGCGAGCACCAAGAATATCACCACCAGAAGCTCGACGGTCCTGCGCCCGTCCAGGCGTTTCCTGTTTTCCAGAAGGAGGTAGGCGCGGGCCGCGAGGGAGCCCGTGAAGGAGAAGACGATGGAGAGGAGTGCCACGGAGATGACGCCCAGGGTGAAGCCCAGTATGACGCCGCCCGCGCGGTAGCCGAGGAGGAGATCTCCCAGGAAGGAGCCGTGGGAGCGGAGGTTCGCGAGCATCTGGGGGAAGTTCACCGCGCGTTCGAGGCCCACGGGCACCGTTGAAAGCATCCTCCCCGCGCCGTCACCCAGGATGCCCCGGGACGTCTGGATGACCAGCGACATGGCGCCCTGGTGAACCAGGTTGAGGAGCGCCGTGAATACCGCGGTGATGATCACCATTACCGGCACGGCGATCGCGAGGACCAGGTTGTGGCGCCGCGTGAAGGCGAAGAACTCTTTCAGACTGCCGGCCACGCCACCGCGCCTCGCGAGGACCGGCGGGTAGAACCAGATCGCGACGGCGCCCAGGATCACCGTGGCGACCGAGAGGACGTACACGGGCAGGAACAGGAGCGCGTACAGTATGGGCCCCACCAGGGGGATCGCCCCGAAGACGACTAGGAGCGCGTTGACGGCGACGAGGATGGTCACGTTACCCGCCAGCACGGGAAGCACCCGCGTCGCGGCGAAGGCGAACATGGCCGGCATGCCCGTGTCGATGGACGGGTCGGTCTCGCCCATGCAGAAGCGCGCGGTGATGGAATTGGAAAGCGTGAAGATGCAGCAGATCACGAAAATGGAGAAGAAGTTCAGAAGGTGGAGCAGGAAGGCGCTTCCCTTCACGAGCGCAATTCCCTGGAGCGCCGCCTCCGCCCGGTCGGTGACGGATAGGAGCGCGAAGAGTGAAGACACGGCGACGGCCGCGAACACGAGCCTCCTGATGTTGAGGACTCCCGCCAGGAACGAGAGCGCGCCCTGGAGAAATGAGCGGTCGGGCAGGGCGAGGATGATATCATCCTCCTTTTTCTTCCGGGGCTTTCCACCGCGCTCTTCTATAATAACATCATCGCGCGTCTTCGCAACGGCGGGCCTTTCCGCTGCCGAGGTTTCACCGTGCGCGGGAACGGGCGGCGGCGCTTGTTTTCGCACCGGCTCCCGTATCGAAGGGAACTCGATGGCGAAGGGCTCGGCGCAGCGGCGGCAGGTAAGCGTGTAGCGGCTCCGCATGGGCGCCGAGTAGGTGATGGAGTACGATATCCCGCAGGCGGGGCAGAAGGCGATCTTGATATTTTTTCCACATGTTGTACAGACCGCCACCGAGCCGGGGAGCCTGTCCACCTCGGCGCGCGCCAGGGAGTAGGAGCTTTTGCATCCCGTGCAAGAGAAGAGTATTTTTTTTCCGCCGTCGCCGCTCATCTGTCAGATCGTATCGTCCTGGTCGTGCCCGCCCGAGCAGGTCTCGCGGGGCACCGTGTCCCTTATAAAGTACTCGTCGCGCACGGGGCAGCCCGGCGCCGGAAGGTTTCCCGTGATGGAGCATATCCCGTGCCTGACAACGTCGCCGGGCTTCCGCGGAAAGTCACGCCATTTTCTGAAGGGAGCCGCCCGGCGCATGAACTCGCCCCAGAGCGGCGCCGCCACCGCCGCGCCGCTCTGGCCGTACCCCAGGGAGAAGCGCGGCACGTCGCACCCCACCCAGACCGTGGCGGCGAGGTGCGGCGTGAAGCCCGTGAACCAGGCGTCGCGGAAGGCGGTGTTGGTGCCGGTCTTCCCGGCGGCGGGGACCCTGAGGCCCGCGACGCGGCGCACCGCGTAGCTCGCGGTGCCGCTGGTGATCACTTCCTTCATAAGATCGGTGAGGATGAAAGACGTTGCCTCCGACATCACCCTGGTCTTTCCCTTTCCGCGCCGTTCCGTTTCCGGGTCGTAGATCTTCTTTCCGTTGCGGTCCGTCACGTGGCGGATGGCGAACGGCTCCACCGCGAATCCCCCGTTGGCGACGGCGGCGACGCCTCCCGTCATTTCCAGCGGCGTCAGCTCGGAGGTGCCCAGGGCGAGAGTTGGGTCCACCTGGAACCTGTCACGGGGAAGGCCCGTGACCTTGGAGGCGAAGCGCCAGATCCGGTCGCCGCCCACCTTCTCGTACACGCGCACGGCGATGATGTTGAGCGACTGCGCCAGGGCCTTGCGCACCAGGACCAGGCCGCGCGATTTCTTGTCGTAGTTCTTCGGGTGCCAGTCCTTCTCCGGTTCCATGTCCTCCGTGGAGATGTCGAAGAACGACGTGGCGGCGGTGATGATCCCCGAGGCGATGCCGGCGCCGTATATGAAAATTTTGAATGCGGAACCGGGCTGGCGGCGCGACTGCACCGCGCGGTTGACCTGGTTGCCGTGGTGAAAGGCGCTTCCGCCGACCATCACGACGATGCCGCCCGTGAAGGGATCAAGGGCCACCAGGGCGCCTTCCGCCTTGCCGGAGGCGCGGAACCACTCGTACTCGTCGATGAAGTCCTGGACCGGAGCGGCCATGTCGTCCAGTCCGAAGAGGGAAAAGAACATGCCCGCCTCGTCGATGACGTCGGCCTGCAGCGCGCCGTAGAGCGGGGCCAGCGCGGCGGCGCCCCTGCGGCCGAGCTTGTTCTGCCTGGCGTATTTGTCCGCGTAGTTCCTGTCGAAGTTGCGGAACATCCTGCGGTTGTAGGCCGAGGAAATTTTGTTCTGCGCCTCGATCCCCTTCGTCATTATCTCCTGGCCGATTTCCTGGCAGCGCAGGTCCAGCGTGGTGTGCACCTGGAGGCCGCCGCGGTAGACCTGCTCGGCGCCGAGCTTCCTGACGAGAAAGCGCCGGACGTGCTCCGTGAAGTATGGGGCACGGTCGTTCTTCCGGTTGCGCACGGTAAGGGTCGGATAGCGCGTGCGGAGCGTTTCGAGGTAACCGGTCCAGAAGCGCGTGAACTGCGCCGCCGCCTCGCCGCGTTCCATCACGCCGGCCGATATCAGCCTGAAGAGGATCTGGCGGCTGCGGTCGCAGGTCTCCTCGGGTCGCCGCAGGGGGGAGTGATAGTTGGGCGCCGTGGTGAGCGACGCCAGGACGCAGGACTGCATCACCGTGAGGTCCTTCGCGTCGCACTCGAAGTAGAAGCGCGCCGCGGAGTTGATGCCGTAGGCGCCGTGGCCGAAGTAGATCAGGTTGAGGTACATCTCCAGGATCTGGTCCTTGGTATAGCGCTTCTCGAACTCGCGGGCGATGAGGAGCTCGATGATCTTCCGCTGGAAGGTTTTCTCGCCCTTGGTGTAAAGCCGCTTCACCAGCTGCTGGGTGATGGTGCTTCCACCCTGCCGGAACTCGCCGCTGGCGAGGTCTATCACCAGCGCGCGTATGATGGAACGGATGTCGAAGCCGAAATGTCGGTAGAAGTTCTGGTCCTCGATGGCGATGAACGCCTCGCGGACGTGCGCGGGAATGGCGTCGATTTTCACCACGGTGCGGTGCTCGTCGTAGAGTTCGGATATGAGCTCGCCGTTCAGGTCGTAGATCCTCGTCGCGACGTTGGGTTCGTATATCCGGATGCCGCTGAGGATGTCGTAGGCCTTCCAGTAGACGTAGGAGAAATACAGGAAGGGGAAGAGCAGGATGGCCCCCAGCGCGGCGAGGACGGCGGTTCTGACCGTGCCTTTCATGGGGCGCTACACGGAAAAGCTCGTGGATTCCCTGCCCGCGTAGACGCGGAGCTTCTTCCTGGCGATCCTGGAAGCGTGCTTTATCATCCTGTCTATCTCCCGGTCCGTGCGCATGGGATCGTGGTGGAAGGTGAACAGGTTCTTCACGCCGAACATCCTGCTGATCCGCACCACCTGGTCGATGGAGGAGTGGCCCCAGCCGATCTTCTTCAGGTACTCCGCCTCGGTGTACTGGCACTCCGCCACCAGGATATCGGCGTTGCGGATGAGGTTCTCCATGTTCCGCTCGTTGTATCCCTCCATCTCGGGCTCGATGAGGATCTCGTTGTCCGTGGCGTAGACGAAGACGCGGTCGCGGTACTCCACCCTGAACCCGAGCGACAGGCCCGGGTGGAAGAGGTATGTGTAGTAGATCTTCACGTCGTTGATGCTGAAGGGATTGTCGGACAGCTGGTGGAACTTAACATCCGACGCCAGCTCCATCAGCGTTACGGGAAAGTACTCGCGGTCCATCTGCCCCAGGATGAGCTTTTCGAGATCCGACACGCTGTGGCCGCCGTAGAGGTTGATGACGTTTCCTTTCAGGTAGGCGGGCTCCAGGAACGGGAAGCCCTGGATGTGGTCCCAGTGGGTGTGGCTGAACAGGACGTGCAGCTCCAGGTTTTTGCCATGGAACTCCTTCATGAGGGAGCGCCCCAGGCCCCGCATCCCGGTCCCGGCGTCGAAGACCAGTATGGTATCGCCGCAGCGCAGCTCCACGCAGGAGGTGTTGCCGCCGTACTTGATGAATTCCCTCCCGGGGGTGGGGATGGATCCGCGGACTCCCCAGAAGGTCGCCGTCATGACATGGTTTTTCTTTTTCATTCGTGTAGGGGTGGCGCGCGCGTATCGTTCCGGCAGGGACGCGGGCGCTCATGTATCATATCGGCATAATGGACGGCGCCCTCAACCGGAATTGGCTTCGGGACGGAGCGGCCGGTATCGGGCTCTTATTCCTGCGCCCCCGCGAGGGACCTTACTTTCGCGAAAAAATTCTGTATGTCCATGGGCTTGGAAATGTAGTCGTCGAATCCGGCGTCCAGGAATTTCTCGGCGTCCCCGGTGAGGGCGTGGGCCGTCAGGGCGATGACGTGCGTCCCGGCCAGTTCCCGGTCCGCGCGGACCTCCGCAAGGCAGGTCATGCCGTCCATCACCGGCATCTGGATGTCCAGGAGGAGGATGTCGAAGGGCCGCCCCGCGGCCCTGGCGTTCCGGAGCTTGTCAAGCGCAACCCGGCCGTTCTCCGCGGTGTCATGCTCGACATGAATGGTATCGAGAAGCTTGCCCATGAGCTGGCGGTTAAGGTCGTTGTCCTCGGCAACCAGGACGCGGAAGGGGGCGGTAGGCGCGGCCGGCGGGTCGCTGCCGACGGGGGACTGGTTTACAC
>JAGODF010000219.1 GCA_017998375.1 Spirochaetota bacterium | reverse complement strand
GAACGCTGTTTCGAAAAGTTCATCGAGGAGCGGCTGCTCGGCAATCCGCACGCGGCCCTGGTGACGCTGGTGCCGAAACCGGGCCTCGCCGAGGAGCGCGAGCGCCGCACCGCGGAGAAGCTCGCGAAATTCCGCGCGTCCCTGGCGCCCGCGGAGCTGGACACGCTGGTGGAGAAAAACCGCGAGCTCAAGAAACGCCAGTCGGAACCGGATTCCCCGGAAAGCCTGGCAAAGCTCCCCACCCTCGAACTGACCGACATCAATCCACTGGTCGAGGAGATACCCACGCAGGAGGAGCGGCGGGGCGATATCACCCTCCTGGCGAACGACGTGCCCACCGGCGGCATCACGTATCTCAACCTCTATTTCGACACGTCCGCCGTGGAGCAGCCGCTCCTTCCCTACGCCGGTCTGCTGGCAGGCCTCCTGGGAAAGATAAGCACTTCCCTTCACGGCTACTCCGACCTGGCGAAGCGCATCAGTCTGGAGACCGGCGGCATGTCGTTTTACACGGAATCGTATTCCCACAGCGGCAGCGCCGATATTTTTTACCCGAAGCTCATCGTGCGCGCGAAGGCGCTGGACGGCCGGGTGGAGAGGATGATGGACCTCGCCGGCGAGATAGCCGCCTCCACGGACTTCGGCGGCATCGAACGCGTCCGCGAGGTGCTGAAGGAGATGAAGTCGCGGTACGAGATGCATCTCTCCGACCAGGGACATGTCATCGCGCAGAAGCGGCTTTTCTCCTACTTCTCCCCCATGGAAAAGCACGACGACCTGGTCTCCGGTTTCTCCTTCTACAAGTTCCTCGCTGCGACGGAGAAGGAGCTGGACGCGAAGTACGACGAGGTGCGGTCCAAGCTGGAAAAGGTACGCGCGCTCATCTTCCGGCGCGGGAACCTCCTTGCAAGCCTCACCGCCGGCGCCGACGGGAGGAAGCGCTTCGACGGCTGTATCGATTCGTTCGCGGCGCGGCTCTTCGCGGACGGCGCGCGGAGCCAGGAATACCGCTTCGACATGGAGAGCCTCAACGAGGGGCTGATGCTCAGCCAGAGCCAGGTCCAGTTCGTCGCCAAGGGACAGAACTTTCTCCGCAAGGGATTCGCCTACAGCGGCACCATGCCGGTGCTCGCAACCATCGTGCGGCTCGACTATCTCTGGAACAGGGTGCGCGTCCAGGGCGGCGCTTACGGCGCGAGCATGTCCATCAACCGCAACGGGAACATGGCCTTCAGCTCCTACCGGGACCCCAATCTTTCGAACACGCTCTCGGTCTACCGCGAGGCGCCCGCGTATCTCCGCTCCTTCAACCCGGGCGCGCGGGAGATGACGAACTACATCATAGGCACCATCTCGAACCTGGACCAGCACCTGACGCCCCAGCAAAAGGGCGAGAAGGCGGCGCGCCTGCGGATAAGCGGCATCTCGCGGGAGACGCTCCAGGAGGAGCGCGACCGGGTACTCCGCGCGACCCGCGCCGACATATCGTCCTGCGCCGAGATCCTCGACGCCCTCATGAAGGAGGAATGCCACTGCGTGCTGGGAAGCGAAATTAAGCTCAGGGAGGAGAAGCGCCTCTTCGGGCGCCTCGTCACAGTGATGGAGTGAGCGCGTGAACGGCGGCGCGTCCTTCTGGCGCCAGACCCGGGCGCTCACCTGGCCCTTCTGGGCGACCAACATCATGGAGATGGTGGAGCGCCTTGCCTACTACGGCGTGCGCGTGGTGATCCCGATTTACATCGCCCAGGCGGATGAGCCGGCGGGGCTCCACTTCACCCAGGGCGATAAGGGCTTCATCTTCATGTGGTGGGCGCTGGTGCAGTCGGCGCTCCCCGTCTTCACGGGCGGTTTCGCCGACCGCTACGGTTACAAGCGGCAGATAGTTATCGCCGTGGCGTTCAAGGCCCTGGGCTACGTCATCATGGCGACCCAGCGCGAATTCTGGCCGTTCTTCGCCGGCTGCATGATCCTGGCTGCGGGCACCGCGATCTTCAAGCCGCCAATCCAGGGGACCTTCGTCCGCACCCTGGATGAAAAATCCTCCGGCGCCGGCTGGGGTTACTTCTACATGGTGGTGAACATCGGCGGGTTCCTGGGACCGCCCCTGGCGCATTTCCTCTACGGCTGGTCCTGGCCGATGGTCTTCTACGGCTGCGCGGTCCTCGTCTGCCTCAATCTGCTGATGCTCCTCACCTACCGGGAGGTCTGTTCCGGCGACGCGGGCACCTCGTCTGCCTGGGACGTGCTGAAACTCACCGCGACGAACATCCTGAACGCGCGCCTGGTGGCGTTCATCCTGATCATGTCGGCCTTCTGGGCAGGGGCCATGCAGCTTTTCGACATGCTCCCCAACTTCATCGTCGACTGGGTGGACAGCTCCGCGCTCGCCGCGCGCCTGCCGGGCTTCATGCTGGCGCAGGGAGGCGCGGCGCCCCGGGTGGCGCAGGAGTGGATCATCAACTTGAACCCGCTCCTCATCATCCTTTTCGTGGCGCCCCTCTCGTGGCTCGTCAACAGGTGGATGTCGCGCCTCAACTCGATGGTGGCGGGCATCGTCCTTTCGGGCATCGGGATGCTCGTGGCGGGCGCCGGCATGCCGGTGCTCTTCTGCCTCGCCGGTATCGCCCTGTTCTCCCTGGGGGAGATGCTCTCGTCGCCCAAGATGAACGAGTACCTCGGCGTCATCGCGCCGCCGGACCGCAAGGCGCTCTACATGGGGTACGCCAACATCCCGCTCGCCATCGGATGGGCCTACGGCTCGTTCCTCGGCGGTAAGGTTTACGAGGCGTCGGGCGAGAAGGCGGGCCTGGCTCTCCGGTATCTTTCCGAGGCGCTGCAAGCGTCGCCACTGCCGCCGCGCTCCGCCGCCTTCGCGCGTCTCGTGGAACTGACGGGGCTCACGCCGGACGGCGCGACCCTCCTCCTCTGGCAAACCTATTCACCCGGCCGGGTCTGGTACCCGTTCGTCATCGCCTCGCTCATCGCGGCCGCGGCGCTTGTGGCGTTCAACCTGTGGCTGAAGAGAAAGGGTTCCGAGGATTATGGATAAAAGTAATGTCTCACGCGGAGACGCGGGGATCGCGGAGGAAGGATTAACAACAACGGTCCCCGAGCGGAGTCGAGGGGCTCACGAGGAGACGCGGGTATCACGAGGAAAGGAAACTATAAAAAGAAACCACAGATGCGCAGAGGAACGGAGGGGAAAAGTGGATTCCCGCATTTGCGGGAAAGACGGTCTAACAGTAACATCCGCCATTGCTTTTCTTTTAATCTCTCCGCGCCCCCGCGTCTCCGCGTGAAAATATTTTTTCGCTTTCTCCGTGCCTCTGTGCCTCTGTGGTTGCCGTTTTCACAAGTTCACATGACTCATGAAGATGCGGAACCGCGGCATCTCGTCCAGGAACGCCTCCGAGTAGATGATGCCGCTGCCAGTCGCATCCTGAACGTATCCCGCCGCGCCGTTGAAGCTTCCCGCGCTGCCGTTGACCGTGGTGATCACTCTCGGCATTCCCCCGTCGCGGACCAGCGCGGCTGAATCCAGGTCCGCGTGCAACTGGTCCAGGCGTACTTCCGGCGTACCGAGGATAGCGTCACTGGCGGCATCGTACATGCTCCCGACAAAAATCTTCCTCTCCGCCGACCAGGGCCCGGCCGGCGAGGGCGCGCTCTTCATGCCGATCCAGCCATGCTGGAAGAGCTGCGCGCCGTCTAGCCAGAGGTAGTGGTGCCAGAATATCTTCCAGCGTTTGCCGGGATCATCATCAGGGTCGAATACCAGCGCGGATACCTCGTGCACCCAGGTGCCCTGGTGGTCGACCTCATCCACGGTGATCGTCACGTCCTCCGAAGTGTTCACCAGGATGCCGGCATCGGTCCAGTCGTTCCCGGCATCGTCGGAGTACGCGATCCGGGTGTGGATGAGATGGTTGTACGAGGGGTTTGTGCTCCAAGCGGAGTTGTCCACCTCCGAATAGCTCATCCAGATCCGGGACGACGCGGGGTCGCGCGCCAGGGAAGGATCGAAAATCCCCTGCTCGCCCACCCCGTCGAAGACGATACGGCCGCGCGAATCGGTACGCGCCGTGCCGTCCCCCGAACAGGCGGAGAAAAGCGCCAGGCAGACTATCGCGGCGGCGCACACTGCAAGGGAGGATGATGTCGGGCGCACCATGCTCATGATATTGAATATCGTCCGGTGAGAAATCAATGAAAATTTTTTCGGCGGGAACGGATCAAACCACAACAATTATCCGATTGCACGAAAAATAAATTGACTGATCGGAAGAAATGGTGTAATGGAGAGACGCGGCGAGGGAAAATCATCCTTACCGCGGAAGAATTCGCACCCATCGAAGCGGAGGCACACCATTATGAAGAAGCGCGCTATCGGCACACTTATCCTGCTTGTCGCGGCGGTATCATTCTCCTCCTGCGGCTACAACGTGATGCAGGCGAACGAGGAGGCGGTCAACAAGTCCTGGGCGGACATCGATTCCCAGCTCCAGCGCCGGGCGGACCTCATCCCCAACCTGGTGGAGACGGTGAAGGCCTACGCGAAACACGAAAAAGAGACGCTCACCGCGGTCATCGAGGCCCGCGCGAAGGCGACCTCCATCCAGCTGAAAGCGGAAAACCTGGGCGACGCCCAGGCGATGGAGCGGTACGCAAAGGCCCAGGGCGAGCTCGGATCGGCGCTCTCCCGCCTCATGGTCGTCGTCGAGAAGTATCCGAACCTGAAGGCGAACGAGAACTTCCGCGACCTCCAGCACCAGCTCGAGGGTACGGAAAACCGCATTTCGGTGGCGCGCCAGCGCTACAACAAGGCGGTGGAGACCTTCAACTACTCCATCCGCAGCTTTCCCAACTCGCTCACCAACTCGCTCCTCCTGAAGCTCCAGAAAAAGGAATACTTCAAAGCCGAGGGCGAGGCCCGGACCGCTCCGAAGGTCCAGTTCTGACGGTCACCGCATGAATTTGAGCGTCAGGGCGAGGGTGATAGCGGTCGCGGCGACGGTGCTCGCCGCGCTCTCGCTCGCTCCGTCCCTCGCCGCCGTCGAGGTGCCGCCGCTCGCAGGGCGCGTAAGCGACCATGCGGGAATGCTATCACCCTCCGCCAGGGACGCCCTCGAGAAAAAACTCGCCGAACTTGAGAAAACCGACTCCACCCAGGTGGCGGTCGTCACCGTTCCCGATCTCCAGGGCGTCACCGTCGAAGAATTTTCCATGGCCGTCGCCGAGAAGTGGAAAATCGGCCAGAAAAAGCTCGATAACGGCGTCATTTTCCTCGTTTCGAAGGCCGAGAGGAAGATGCGGATCGAGGTGGGATACGGCCTGGAGGGGCGCCTCACGGACCTCCTCGCAGGGCGGATACTCGACAATGAAGTGCGCCCCGCCTTCAGGGCCGGCGACTACGACGGCGGGTTCGCAAAGGGCGTCGACGGCATCATCAAGGCGGTGCGCGGCGAGTACCATGCCGCGCCCGCGCAGGGCTCAGATGATTCGGATTCCGGCAGCGTCACCACATTCTTTCTCGTGTTTCTCATACTAATCATGAGCATCGGCGCCAGGGGCATCGTGCGCGGAACCGTTGCCGGGGGCGTCATTTTCCCGGCGATAATGTTCGCGACAATGAGCATGGCCCTGACCGCGGGAACCGTGGTGGCACTTGTGGTAGTCGGCCTGATAATCGGATTCATACTCTCACTCATTGCCCGCGCCATGTCCCTGGGCGGCGGTTCAGGCGGATGGGGCGGCGGAAGCAGCGGTTGGAGTAGCGGTGGAGGCGGCGGTTTCAGCGGGGGTGGATTCAGCGGCGGAGGCGGCAGTTTCGGAGGCGGGGGCGCGTCGAGCGGCTGGTAGGCCGGCGAACACGACACCGGAGGAGGATAATGGACCGGATTTCATCATTCATCAGCCAGGAAGGGAAAAATTCCATCATCGCGGCCGTGCAAGCTGCGGAGAAACGCACCTCCGGGGAGATCGTTCCCATGATCGTCTCGGACAGCTCCCGGTATCCCGCGGCGACGTTCCTGACCGCCATGGCATTGTCGATCTGCGCCGGAGTCATCGCGGCGTTTTTCATCACCCGCCATGAAGGATCTTTCGCTATGCTGGAATCCCTGCGCCCGGGCCGCATGTCGTCTCTGGTCGCGTTCCTTGCCGTGTTTCTGCCTTCCCTTCCGCTTTTCAGCGCCCTTATCGCCGCGTTTCCGGTCATCAAGAAGCTCTTTCTCCCCCGTTCCGAGATGACGGAGCAGGTTTCCGAGACCGCTTTCGCGTCATTCTACCGGCACCAGCTCGATGAAACCGCCGAGAGGAACGGGATTCTGCTGTTCATCTCGATTTTCGAACGCCAGGTGAAGATAATCGCCGACCGCGGCATCAACGAGAAGGTCGATCCGGGGAAATGGGACGAGATAGCCGTGAAACTCGCGGAAGGAATCAGACGCGGAGCTCCCGCTGACGCGGTGATGGAGGCGGTGCGTCAGTGCGGCGAGATCCTCGCCCGGCATTTTCCCGGGAAAAAAGGAGACCGCGACGAGCTTCGCAACATCATCGTGGAGTAGACCGGATGCGCTGCGGAATGATCGCCGAGCTTTTTTCGCGCGACAGTGCATCGCCATTTTTGATCCGCGACAACGCGTTACAGCGCCAAAATATTTTTTTGAGAAAAAATAAAATTAACGCGGGTCTGACACGAAAAGTAATTGAAATTTTTTCACGAACACCCGATAGTGTCTGTAAAAGGGAATCACAAAAGAGACTATAATATAATTTAAGGAGATTCTCATGGCGAAAGCAGCGAGCACCAAGAAGAGCACGGCGAAGAAAGCCACCAAGAAGACCGCAACGAAGAAGGCCGCAAAGAAGACCACGAAGAAGAAGTAATAGCCCGATTCTTCAAAGCGACAATGCCGCCGTTATCGAGAGATAGCGGCGGTTTGTTTTATCCTCCCCCACCCTCCGAAAATCATAATTTCACAAGATCCAGGCATACCTGCTGCGCCAGCACGGCGGCATCCTCGGCGTTGTAGACCCGCTGAATCACTGAATCGAACAGAATTTCCGCCGATGGAGGGAATTCATCGTCGCCGGCGCGGTAAATCAGGTAGACGCGCACGGCTCCGATCGCGTGGATCGAGGCGCCGAGGTCTCCCGCGGGGTATGGTTCCCAGTCGAAGCGTGCGAGAGCACTCCGGATCTGGTTCAAATCGTTGCCGAACCTCTTCTCCAAAAGCGCCGCCG
>JAGODF010000218.1 GCA_017998375.1 Spirochaetota bacterium | reverse complement strand
CCAGACCTTCAGTGAAAGGCTGCGCGGGGTGATAGGGAGGTCCGCGCCGGCGGGAAACGCGGAACTGCTCGCGGAGTTCATGTCGGTCGATGGCATCGCGCACGGCATAGATATCATTGCGGGAATACCCGGCTGCACCGATGAGGAACTGGACGCGGAACTGGCGCCTGTGGCTGCGCTGAAACCGGAGCATGTTTCAGCGTACATGCTCTCGGTGGAGGAGGGGACGCCGCTGGCGGGCCGCATGATACTCGACGCGGCGGCAGGGGAAGAGCAGCGGAGGCATTTTGCCACTGCGATAGCTACTCTTACACGGGCGGGTTATCGCCACTACGAGATATCGAACTTCTGCCTGCCCGGCTTCGAGTCGCGGCACAACCTGAAATACTGGGAATTCCTTCCGTACCTCGGCTTTGGCGTGAGGGCCCACTCGTTCGTCGGCGGCCGCAGGTTCTACAACGCCCAGTCTCTGGAGGAGTACCTCGCAGGCCCCGTGCGAAGCGAGGACGTCCGAACCGGTAACGCCGCGCACGCTGAGTTCATCATGATCGCCCTCCGGCTCATCGACGGATTCACGGATGCAGAGTACGAGGCGGCGCTCGGCGCGGGGATGCCGGATTCGGTGGCGCGCAGTTTTGAAGAACAGTGGAGGAGGGGGATGATAGAGATAGCTGCCGGCGGTAAAAGCACGGTCTATCGGCTCACACGCGAGGGGCTGTTCCTTGCGGACTCGGTGATCTACGCGGCGGTGGAGTCGCTGCTGTAGCGGATTTGTCTCACGCGGTACTTCGACAGGCTCAGTAAACGAATGCTGAAAAAGGATAACGGCAAAGGGAACCACAGAGGCACAGAGACACGGAGGGGAATGGCAACGGCGTTAGTTCACGCGGAGGCACGGAGAAAGACAGAAAGCGGCGATTCTAATCGTCGCTTTCTGCTCCGGCGAAACCCTCTCCCTCTTCCACGCTTCTAACGGGAGAGGGTGCGCAGCGCGCGGGTGAGGGCCACGCAGCGCTGCGTGCGTTTCTACTCGCCACCTTCCTGCTTCTTCGTTGGCCACTGGAAGCCGCTGTTTTTCAGGACCTGCGCTATTTCGGCTATGATCTTCCCCACCGGCGAGATGCCGCAGTCGGCGCCCGAATCGATCACGGAGTAGTTGCTGATCGTTATCGCCTCGAAGAGCTTCGGCAGCGTGGCGATGAACGCGCTTGTCAGCGCGTCGGGCCCGAAGATCTGGCCGACCTCGCGCTTGAATTTCTCCACCTCCAGGCGGCCGCGCTGCATCGCGTTGGAGATGTCCTCGAGCTCCCTCTGCGTCGAGAGGACCTTCAGCTCGATATCCTGCAGGGTGACAGCCAGGTTCTTCTTCAAAAGCTCGAGCTCGTTGTTCCTGTTCTCCTGCTCTATCCTGAAAGCGATCTCGTTGCGGAACTCCTCCTCGCGGACCGCGCGCTCCTTGAGGGAGATGGTGCGCGCCTCCTCGATCTCGAATTCCTTCTGGCGCGCCTTGTTCTCCGTGCGCGCGAGTTCGATTTTCTTGTCGGTCTCGATCGCCTTGAGCTCGGTCTTCTCCTTCATCGAGCTTTGCTCGGTGGCGATCACCTGGTCGGTGGCAATGCGCGTGCGCTCGACGTCGAGACGCAGGCGGTCGCGGAACTGCGCCTGCAGCTCTTCGAAGAGCTTGTTGGACATGATGCGCACCTTCTCGATCCCCACCTGGTCGAAGACGATGCCCCACTGTCCCTCCACCTCCTTGAGCTGATTTTTTAGCCGCTCGGCGATATCCTCCTTCTTCTTCATGGCCTCGTCGATGGTCATGTTGGAAATCACGTGCCGCACCGCCTCGACGCAGATGGTCCGCAACTCGTTGTTGGTGCGCTCCATGGGGTCGTTCTCGTCGAAGAAATCGAGCGTGGTGATGGAGCGCGCGGGATCGGACGGGTCTATCCGCCACGAGGCATATCCCTCGATGCCGATCCCCTGGAAATCGATGTTCGCGTTGTCGGTGGTGAAATTGAGCGTCTGCACCGACGCGGGGACGCGCAGGAATTTCCTGAAAAGCCGGAGCTTCCGGCCGCCCAGCACGGGCCGGACGGTCTTCTGTCCAATCTGCACGAGGTATTCGTTGGGCAGCGCCGATTCGAAGAAAATGCCGGATAGCCTCTTCCGCTTGAGAATATAATCCTGCTGTCCGCCCGTCTGCTGTGTCATCGGAACCTCCCGCTCATGTGCGCTGATCACCGGTCCCGCAAAAGGACCGTCCGGATAGGAAATATCGCCCCCATCGATATATGATCAGGGAAATATTTTCAAGATAATTTTTCCAACGCGGATGCTGAAATTGGTTATTCAAGGAAGTCGCTACTACCGCAGTGGACGATTCTGCGGGATATTAGTGTCGGTATGAGTCGCTAATTCTGGGAAGGAGTGACTATCGGCCCTCACACCTCACGGTTGATCCGACCTGGTCCGGGAGCAGAAACGTTCTTGCCTTTTGAATAAGCTTTTTACCGTTCCAGTGATCATAGGTGTGATAGCCGTCCCTGCCTTTCACGAGATACGCGCGCACCTCCTCGCAGGGATGGTATTCAGGGCCACGCGCCCGTCCGTCTGGTTCCGGGCCCGTTCCCGTCCATTTCTCCCGGAACCAGTTGATGTGTACTGCGGTTCCCGCGCTTACCGCGCCCTTGAGCACTCGACGCGCGCGGAGCTCGGCCCGGTACGACCACACCGACCAGTCCGCCCGTGTCTCATGCCCCAGGAAGGTGACCGCGACGGTCGGACCTTCCACCACGACGCCGGATGCGGCCATAAGCCGGATCTCGCTCAGGGGTACGGGTATGGCGACAGCGGGAAGCCCCCCATTAAGGAGTACCAGCATTGCGGATAGAAACAGCGCCGGGAAACAGGTCTTCAGATGCATGAACCCTCGCAGAGGTACTCATCGAGGCGGTCGCGCGGGGACCGCCCCGGACACGGGGGCGGTCTCGCTGTCGGCCCGGTTTACTGCCGGCTCGCCTTCTTCGCCTTCTTGGCCTGCTTCTTTTCCTTGGCGGTCATCGCGGGCTTTTTCTTCTGGTCTTTCTTCGTGTCGGCTGTCTTTGCCATCGCTGTCTCCTTGGATCAGTATCAATAACGCCGCGTTCGCGCGGCGGCTACTTCGTGATGAAGTACTTCTTGAAGTTGTTGTGAATGCGCTGGTAATGCGCGGACACCTGGGCGTTCCCTGTCGCGCCGTAGTAGTGCGCGAGGAGGATCGTCGCGTTTATGATGTAGGCGTTCAGGTCCTTACCGCGAAGTCCCTTCACGATCTCGAAATTGCCCTTGTTGACCATTTCCGTGGCGATCTGTATGTGGCCCGTGAGGGCGGTCATGTCGCTCATGATCTCCTTGTCCCTGCTCTCGATGAGCTGCGCGATCTTCTTTTCGTCGATGCCCCCGGAAATCAGGTAATATTTCTTTATCATCTTCGATGACGTGCTGATGGTCGCCTTGTTCAGGGCGTTCTCGAACAGCAGGCGGAACTTCTCGAAGGCGACTATCTTCTCCGCGTTGTCATCGGGAAGGCGGTGGAAGACCTTCTTGAAAAGGTTGAACACGGTGTTCTCCACCCGCTGGCAGTCGATGTCGGTGTCGATGATGGTCTTCAGCTTGGAATAGTTGTTGGGATTACGGTCGATGATCTTGATGTAGAGGTCGATCCCCTTGAGCGCCTCCAGGTAGATGGGGTGCGTGGCCGGAGAGAAGTCCTTGTTCGAGTAGCACTTTATCCCTTCCATGATCATGGACGACTGCGCCGTGAGCAGGATGGCGTCCATGTTGAGCTCGAAGTCCTTCGAGGTGCGCCGGTGTTCATCGAGCGAGGCATCGTCCCCGAGCTGAAAATCGGCGCCGCGATGGGGCGTGGTGACTTTCGGCGGGGCTGTATCGGCCGCTTCGACAAAGGAAGGGGGAGCGGCTTCCCTGGCGCGGGACGGGACGGCGGGCGCGCGAACGGGTTCCTTCGGCGGCGCAGCGGTCTTATCGCCGAAGAGCGCGTCTATGTCGCTGTCGTCGTTGAAGGCGCTTTCAAGATCGAAATCGTCATCCGCCCTGCGAGGCATTGTAGGACCATCCGGTTAGAACGTTGTCACGGCGGTGGCATGCCATCATCCACGCCCGTATAAGGTAGCGGGAAAAGCGCTCAGATGTCAATATCTTTATCTATCGCGATGCCCGACATGGCCTTCACCGGGCAGGCGAGCATGCAGAGCCCGCAGGCCACGCATTTTTCCGGGTAGAACTCCACTTCCATGGTGGACCTGTTGATCACCAGCGCGTCGGTGCGGCACACGGCCGTGCAGGCGCCGCAATGCACGCATTTCGATTCGTCGCGGTGGATCTTGTCGGCGAGTATCTCCACCTGGACGCGCTCACCGCGCAGGTAGGTGATGCAGCGCTCGATGTTCGCCGGTTCACCCCTGAGCTCCAGGATGATGCGCCCTTCCTGCTTGGGAAGGATTTTCGCCTCCAGGACGTTGAATATGATATCGAAGTCGGGCGCCAGCCTGTAGATGATGGGCTTGTACATGATCTGCTGGTTGAAGATGAGCAGCACGTTTTTCGATGTCACGGTCTTTTCGCTTGCAGTTCCCACGCCGATACCTCTTTTCAGTGTGCGCCGTATTCACGCAGTTCCACGTCGCCCCGCACGGCGAGGCTGTCGCCCATGACCGCCAGCACGCCGGTGATTCCCGGTATGCCCAGGGCGTACTCCAGTGCGAGCGGCAGGTCTTCCTCGCGCCTCACCCTGTTGCACGCCTCCGTGGCAACCGCGTCGGCCAGGGCGGCGTCGGGGGAGAACACCGTCACCGCGTCTGCCCTTCCCAGGCTCGTCGAGTGGCCGTGCTTTCCCGAGGAACAGCAGGCCCCCAGCGGCGTTTTCCGCGGATGGATTCTCACGGCGAGCCTCCCGCTGAATTTCGAGTAACCCGCGAAGATCCCCATGGTCACCGGCTCTCGTACCCGCATCCAGATGTCGCCGCCGTTCTCGATGATGAGCTCGTCGCTCTCCGCCGCGAGTTCCGTTCCCACGAGCTCCGCGATGGCGCCGGCAACGGCTGCCATGGGCCCCACGCCGGCACGCTCGGAGGCGCGGTACATTCTTCTCACGACTTCGGGTACGTCTTCCATCGCGGCAACAGGCGTGAAGGACGATAAAAAAACATCCTGTCTCGCGATGTGCGCCCTGAGCTCCGCGCGCACCCGTTCGACTATCGACCTGGTCCTTTCCGAGAGGTCCCGCGCGGCCCTCACGTAGAGGTCCGTGGATTCCACCTTCACGCGGAAGGTGGTCCACCGGCCGCTCGCGGAGAAGTCCCGGTAAAAGCGCTCGCTGTAGTTATTCAATTTTCAGCGAGTGGGCGACCGTCGGCAGGCCGATCTGGGGCACTCCCAGCGTGAAGCCACGTCCGGCGATCCATTCCTTAAGTATACCGGCTATGCGCCGCGCCATCGGGTAGCTCGAAAGGGGCGCCGCGGGGATCTTCTTTCCCATTACCTCGACGCGCCCCGTCTTCAGTTCCGCGTAACTCACCTCGCAGAGGCTCTTCGCCGCGCCTTTCGGATAATCGATGCCGTAGTCTATCACCTGGCAGAAGATATCTTTGTCCGGTATCCCCGTGAAGTAGGCGAGCTCCTCGTTGAGGATGGGAATGGGCATGCCGAGCCCCACCATCAGGGAACAGCCGTACCCGGTGAGCGACGCGCCGCGGATGAACTCCGCCGACATCTGCTTCATGTCGCCGGTGACGGCGATGGTGCCGGCGCCCTCGCGGGGCACCCCGTTTTCGCCACGCAGGCATTCCGGCGCGTGCTGGGTGCCCATCCAGGTGACGGCTCCCACGGCGCCTCCCAGGAAAATTTTCGTGCCGGTGCCCAGCGTCCAGTAGTAGGGATCTTTCAGAAGTGGGGAGAGCTGCCCCGCGCTGGAGTAGGTGGCGTTGGCCATGTTCGGCCGCAGTATCCCCATATAGGTGTAGATGGTCTTCTTCGAGAGGTTCACCGCGCAGTTGTAGTTCTGGTAGGAGTTGCGTGGGTTGTAGAGGAACGCGTTCCGGAGGTCCCTGAGGGTGACCTCCCTCTCGTAGTCGCGCAGCGGATAGCAGTCGGTGCCGTAGCCCTTGGCGCGGAGCTTCACCGCGCGGCCGGCGATGAGGTCCTCGATGACGTGCCCGCCGCCGTACCGGAACTTTCCGGGGTGCACCTTGTTGAGAGGATCGTCGTCCTGCACCTGGGTGGCCCCCAGGTAGCAGTCCACCGCCGCCACGCCGCCGTACGCCTCCACGTCGTTGAACCAGACTTTCGACGCCTTCATGCGCGGCGTGGTGTGGCCGATATTGATAAAGGCGCCGGAGGAGCACATGGTCCCGAAGGTGCCCGTGGTCACCACGTCAACCTTTTTGAAGGCGCCCTTCGGCCCCTCGCTCTCGACGATGCCCGCCATCTCCTCGGCGGTTACCACCACGGCCTCGCCGCGGCGTATCTTCGTGTTTATCTCTTCGTAGCTTTTCTTTACGGGAAAATCGCTCATCGTGCGTACCGGTCCGGCTTCATGTGGTATCTGATATCATCCTGGTTTTTTACTGCAAGGGGGATAGGGAGACTGCAGGTCATTCCCGACTCGCTTCGCTCTCGGGAATGACATCTAGTGAGATGAGCACTAATAAACGATATGCATGTCCCCGTATCTCCCGATATCCCTCGCCTCCCGTCTCATGCGAGAAGCAGAAGAAAAAAACGGAATGTGGGAACGATCACACCACCGTGCCGTTTTGTCAAGGATTGTGCGATATTCGCCGCCGGTCAGGACCTGCCGGCGCGGTTCTGCTCCATGAGTTCGATGAATCCCTCCACGCGCGTCTTGATGGGGCCCTCGGAGTAGGCCCGCGGATCGTTCATGTCGCACTGAAGGATGAGCACCGGTATTCCGCAGTCGCGCTGGATGGCCTCCTTCAGGTCCATCATCCCCGTGCTGGAGGGGCGGCACGACATGTTCTCGTGGAGTATCACCCCGTCGAGCCTGTAATCCGCCACGACCTTCTTGAAATAGTCGATCCGCTTTTCCAGGTTGTAGCTGTAGGGCAGGTCCATCATCGTCCTGGCGACGCGGCGGAGCGTTTCCAGCAGGTTGAGGTCCAGGGGCTTGCGCGGGCCGAACGAGTAGGTGTAGGGCTCGTAGACCACCACCGCCTCGTATTTCGCCAGCTCGTACATGAAC
>JAGODF010000217.1 GCA_017998375.1 Spirochaetota bacterium | reverse complement strand
GTCGCGCCATCCCCCGCCGCCGCAGTGCCTCCCCGCGTACTCGTTGCCGATGTTCATGCCGCCGACGAACGCGACCCTGCCGTCCACCACGAGCACCTTCCTGTGGTCGCGAGAACCGAGGTTGAAAAATTTCTTCCACGGAACAAAGGGATGATACTCCAGGAGCTCCACGCCGCTCTTCTCGAGGAAACGGAAGAGCTCCGGGTCCGTGCCCAGGCAGCCCACGGCGTCGTAAATGACGTTCACCTCAATCCCGCGTTTCGCCTTCTTCGCGAGGAGCCGCGCGATCATCCAGCCGATGTCGTCGCTGTTGAAGATGTAGGTCTCGAGGTTGATGCTCCGGCGGGCGGAACGTATGGCGGAGGCGAACTCCCGGTAACATTCGTCGCCGCCCACAATGATCCGCAGCCGGTTCCCGCCCGAGAGCGCGCCTATCTTCAGCTTCTTCATCTCCCGGACGAACCTCGGCAGGGGGAAATGCCCGGTACGCGACACGAGCCCGCCCACGAGCACGCGTGCGCGCGCGAAACCGGCGGCGCCCTTCCCGCCGCGCCTCCTTCGGGTTTTGCCTCTTTTTTTCATGGGAGGATTTCCGTCTAATGCGCGCAGCCGCGGGTGCGGCGGCGGTCAGGATTTCTGTCCCGCGGTTTCGACGGGCGCTTCGCCGACCGGTCCCGGTATTTCCGCGTCGGGAAGGGCCCTGAAGTAGATGCGCTTCGCCTTCACACCGACGAAGATCCTCGTGGCGCTCTCGAACTTGCCCTTGAGCATCTCCATCGCCAGCGGGTCCTCCACCTCGTTCTGCACCGCGCGCCGGAGGAAGCGCGCCCCGAATTTCTCGTCGAAGCCGTGCTCAGCCAGTCGGAGCTTCGCACCGCGCGAGAAGACGAGCTCTATCTCCTTCTCGCCAAGGCGCCTGTTCACGTCCTCCAGCATCAGGTCCACGATCTTGCGGATGTGCTTCCGGTCCAGCGCGTGGAAGTAGACCACCTCGTCCAGGCGGTTGATAAACTCCGGGCTGAAAAGGCGCTTCATTTCCTTGAAGTGCGTGTCCTTCCCGGCGTCCGCCTCCTCGCCCCCGCCGATGAATCCCATCCGGGAGGTCGCGGCCAGTTCGCGGCTGCCGATGTTCGAGGTCAGGATGATGATAGTGTCGCGGAAGCTCACCGCGGTCCCGTTGTTGTCCGTCAGCTCCCCCTCCTCCAGGATCTGGAGCAGGATGTTGAACACGTCCGGGTGCGCCTTCTCGATCTCGTCGAAGAGGACCACCGAATAGGGCTTGCGCTTCACCTTCTCGGTGAGCTGTCCCCCCTCGTCGTAGCCTATGTACCCCGGGGGCGCCCCGATGATGCGCGACACGGAATGCTTCTCCATATACTCAGACATGTCCAGGCGCACCAGTGCGGCTTCGTCGTCGAAGAGGAACTCCGCCAGCGCCTTGGCGAGTTCCGTCTTTCCCACGCCCGTGGGCCCCAGGAATACGAAGGAGCCGATGGGCCGGTTCGCTGTTTTCAGCCCCGTGCGGGAACGTCGTATCGCCCTGCTGATGCTGCCGATGGCGTCGTCCTGCCCGATGATCCGCTTGTGGAGCTCCTCCTCCATCTTGAGAAGCTTTTCGGTCTCGGATTCCTCCATGCTTTCCACGGGGATGCCGGTCCACTGCGCCACGATGAGCGCTATCTGCTCGGGGCCCACGACAATCTCGTACTCGTTGACCTTCTGCTTCCAGTCGTTGTATTTCGCTGCAAGTGCCTGGCGCAAACCGTTGATCTGGTCGCGCACCGCCGCGGCCTGCTCATACTCCTGCGTCTTCACCAGGGTGTTCTTCCTCTCGTTCAGGAGCTCCACCTGGCGCTCGATGTCCAGTATGTCCGCCGGCTTGTCGTGGTTGTCGTAGCGCGCCTTGGAGCCCGCCTCGTCGATAATGTCGATGGCCTTGTCCGGGAGGAACCGGTCGTGGATGTAACGGTCCGACAGGAACACCGCGCCGTAAATGGCGTCGTCGGTGTACTTCACCTTGTGGAAGCTCTCGTAACGGGACTTGATCCCGTTGAGGATGTCCATCGCCTCGTCGAAGGTGGGCTCGTCCACGTACACGGTCTGGAAGCGCCGCTCCAGAGCGGCGTCCTTCTCGATGTACATCTTGTACTCGTTCAGCGTGGTGGCGCCTATGCACTGGAGCTCTCCGCGCGCCAGGGAGGGCTTCAGCATGTTCGCCGCATCTATCGCCCCCTCGGCCGCGCCCGCGCCGATGATGGTGTGGAGCTCGTCGATGAAGATGATGACGTCGTCCGCGTCCTTTATCTCCTTCATGATGCGCTTGAGGCGCTCCTCGAACTCGCCCCGGTACTTGGTCCCCGCCACGATGGACGCCATGTCCAGGGACATCACGCGCTTGTTCAGGATCGACTCCGGGACCTCGCCGGCGACGATGCGCTGGGCCAGCCCTTCCACGATGGCGGTCTTGCCCACGCCCGCCTCGCCGATGAGAATGGGGTTGTTCTTCGTCTTCCGCGTGAGGATGCGGATGACGCGCTCGATCTCCTTCTGCCGGCCAATCACCGGGTCGATCTTCCCCTCCGCCGCCAGGTGGGTCAGGTTCTGGGAAAACTCCTCCAGGAGGGCCGTCTTGCCCTTCTCGGCCGCCTTGCCGCCGTAGACCGGCTGGGCGTTCAGCCCCAGTATCTTCACGATCTCGTTCTTGATCGCCTTGTAGTCGACGCCGCCCGATATCAACCCGTCGATGCCGGCGCAGGTGGCGTCGCGGAAGATCGACAGGAGCAGGTGCTCCGTGCCTATGTAGCCGTTCTTCAGCTTGCGCGCCTCGTCCTTGGCGATGTCGATGATCTTGGTGAAACGCGCGCTGATGGGCACGTTTCCCAGGATGATGGTGGAGCCGGGCCTGCGCACGGCGCCCTCGATGTTCTTCCGGAGCAGATCGAAGTTGATATTGAGCGATTTGAGTATGCGCGACGCGACGGAGTCCTCGTCCTTCAGCAGGGCCAGGAGGATGTGCTCAGGCCCCAGGGAATCCGAGCAGAGGCGCCGGCCCTCGGACTGGGCGTATATCTCCAAAACTTTTCGCGACCTTTTGGTAAACTCAAACATGGAACCCCTATCACGCAAGTTGTGACCGAAGATACTCGGCCCGATACTCGTCGCATTCCGCCAGGTTCCGGAAGAACTCTCCCGCAATCCTCTGGAGGTGCGACCACTGTATGTTTACCATTAAATCATTAATCCTGTGTAAATCAATATTTTTTATCACCGAAAGGATCACCCCCAGGCGTATGTTCGAGAGATGATCCACGGCCTCGATGTAGTTGACGCTCCTGCCGTATTTGAGGATTCCCATGGACCGCCAGATCCGGTCCTCCAGCATGGTCCGGTTCCGGTCGAGAAACTCGTCGCGCGCCTCGTTCTCGCCATCGATGAGAAAGCGCGCGGTGCCGTCCATCATCTCGACGATATCGATCTCCGACGGTCCCAGGGAGGCGCCGTTGGATACCAGGTAGATGCTTCCCACCGTCTCCGCGCCCGCCCCGGTGATCCCCTTCAGAACCACCTTCTTCTCCTTCAGCGCGGCGCCCATGACGGCGAGCTTTTTCGAAATCGTGGTCATGGGCAGATGCACCATGAGCGATATTTTCAGGCCCGTGCCCGCGTTCGAGGGGCACGCCGTCAGGTAGCCGGTCTCGTCGGACCAGGCGTACGGCGCGAAGGCGTTGAGCTCGTCGTCGATGCCGTCGGCGAGTTTCCAGCATTCCATGATCTGGAGGCCGGGACGCAGGACCTGGATGCGGAAGTGGTCCTCCTCGTTGACCATGACGACGAAGTCACCGTCGTCGCCTATGACCGCCAGGGAATTCCGGGCAATCTCGAGCTCGCTGGTGATGATGTTACGCTCCCTGAGGAAACGTTTATCGCCCTCCTCCACCCCGGAAAGCTCCACGAGGAAGGCGCGTCCCCGGAAACCGGAGTCGCTGGCGAAACGGCGGGTCACCGCCTCCAGGAGGGAAAACTCGCCGGCGTCCTGCCTGTGGGGAAACGCGATCGACGGCATGTTCCGCGCGAGGCGCACCCGCGTGGTCATGACCACGTCGGAAGAGGGGCCTGTGTCAGTCCAGGACCCGGTTTTTTTCAGGAGTTCGTCGAGCATGGGTTATTCCTTGGCCACCGCTTCGAGGTCGCGGATACGGTCCCGGAGGACGGCGGCGTCCTCGTAGCGCTCGTCGCCGATGGCCGACTCGAGCATCTTCCGGAGGTCCGCGAGATCTTTCCCGCTTTCAACCGCGGGGCTCCGGTCCTCGAGGTACACGCGCCTGCAGGAGTTCACCTCGACGCAGTTCGACGGCACCTTGCCGGTGTGCCTGTCGCCGCCGTGGTGGCCCCGGAGCACGGGGCCCAGGGGCTCCTTGAGGTAGCCGTAACACTGGGGGCATCCGAGTTTCCCCGACCGCTTGTACTCCAGGAAAGAGAGGCCGCAGTTGAGGCACATGTTGTTGTCCACGACATCGCCCACTTCCTCGAGGTCCAGGAAGGAGAGCATGTCGGGCACCGAGAGGGAAAAGCTGGACACGCCGGAGTTGATTCCCACCAGGCGCGCGCACTTCTCGCAGAGGTGGTACTCCGACTTGATGTTCTTTATTATTTCCGTGAGGTGAATCGTCGCCTCGCTCGTTCTGCACTTTTCACACTTCATACATTCTCCACTCATGAATTCCCCGCGAACGCACACTACAAATATAGCAATCCCCGGGGACACCATGTAACATAATAATTAAGTACAGGTTAATTTTCCACAAAAATATTTGGTTGATATCCCCGTTTCCGGGCGGTCCCTTATTCCCACCAATACTGACAAAAAACAACATTTGTCCACATACAAAAATCACCGCCCCCGGCGGGCTCTGGAAAGGCATATGCCTGATAGTACCACCGGCCGCGCCCTCATCCCACTCCGGGGACTGAAAAAAAGTTGCAAATTGCTCCTTCATGATATCAGATGAGGGGACGATGGAGGAGGCACCGCCAGATGCATTCACACTTCAGGACCAGGCACGTATTCGCCATAATGGACATCACCGGGGAGATAACCTTCGAGGAGGCGCACCTCATCGAGGAGCGCGCCATCAAAACGATACCGGATGGCTTCGACCACGTAGTGCTCAATATGACATCGGTGACCCGGATCGACAGCGCCGCCCTCGCGGTGCTTTTAAAAATCTCGAAAAAACTCGCCGAAAAGGATAAGACGCTCATTTTGATGAAGGTGAACGACCAGGTAAAGAACGTGATGAAGATAACGGGGACTTTCGGGCAGTTCAGGTTCGTTCCCGACGAGGAAACCCTGATGCGGAATCAGTCCCGCGAGGAGGTCGATGATTTCCTGGGGAGCGCCGGGGATTGATCCCCGCAGACAGGTAGAGACGCGATTAATCGCGTCTCTACGTGCGGTACGATCGTATCATTCCTCCTAATTGACGGGGAATTCCTTTAAATCATATACCCCGCGCCGACATAGAAGTAGATGCCGGTAAGGCTCACGCCCTGATCGTAGAACTCATTGCCGTTGCTGTCTTCCACCTCGATATTCCAGCCTTCGACAAACCTGCTGAGAACGCCAAGGCTCATGACGACCTTCCCTAAGGTGATGTTGTATTCAAGCTGGGTATGCCAGCCTATCGTCCAGCCAGTGCCCTCGCCATCCAGCGTATATCCGGACGGTTCGGAGTATGTGATTGATAGCGTTGGACGATAGTACCCCAGACCACCGCCGAGCAGCAGGTAATTCCCGCTGGAAAAATCAATCTTGTAGAAAACCGTACCCTTCAACGATATATACGTGATATCCGACTCGATTTTCAGCGTACCGGAATCGCCAGTGACCTTCCTCTTACCATTCAGGGCGTTGTGATATCCGAAAGATAAAGCATATACAAGCTTTCCTGAAAAAATCCGCGGTTCTATGTCGAAACCGGAATACAGTACGCTGTTTTCCTCGTTCTCCTCGTTCTGGTTCGTACCTGCCTTGAACTGATTAAGATCCCTTACATCGTTCATCCAGTCCGCCAGCATGATGTTGTGTGCCCATCCGAAACCCATCTGCAGATTGATGGAATACCCGTCACCGGCAACTTCCTGCGCACCCGCCGGGGCCATGCCGCCTATCACCAACGCGGCTACGCACGCTATTGTCAAAAGAAACCTCATATCGTCCTCCTCTGTGTATGTTTGTCGCTGGAATAATATACTGCGTGAGACCGGCCAAAGGCAAGTAAAAAGCGCCGGGAGCGTGAAAGCGAGGTTATGTAACCTCGCCTCCTATTCGGGCCACATTAAGAACGCCTCAATGCTTTTTTCTGAAAAATTCGAATGCAGCAAGCAAGAATGACAGAACCGAAAGCCCATACATCAGGAAGTCCATTTCTTCTTTTCCAAAATTCAGCGAGAAGAGAAGAAAGATGAGCGTAATTAATAAAAAACCAAGGAATATCAGTATTCGATCAATGGGAGACACCGATATTCCCCTTCTTGATTTCATTAATGAAATCTGATTTCATTTTTTCCAGTTCTTTTCGTATTATTCTCATCGTGATTGAAAATATCACAAAAAGGCATGATGCGATACCCAGAGCAAAGAAAAAAATATTTAACAACTGGCTGTTGGTCATATTTATTATCACCTCTCTATAATGATACTATGAATAACATCACATGTCAATGTTATTTTTCTGATGAATTGCCTCATCTTAAAAACGCGCGTACCGTCTCCGCGCTTTCCCGCACCGGATCCGGGTACGCGCGTACATCGAACGCGCTCCCTGTCACCGCGGCGTACGGCGCGACTTCCCGCGCGAGGTCATCCGGCATTCTGCCAGTGGTGACTGTCTCCCGCGCGCGGGCGGCAAGCGCAGGCATCGCGGCAAGGGCCCGCTCCTCGCTGAAACGGTTCTTTCCCTCGAAGTCGTAGACCGGCACCGTTTCAGATACCACAAGCGGGATGCCGTCCATCGCGAGGTAGACCTCGGCGTGGTTCCACGCTCCGTCGCAGTCCTGCACCTCAAGGACGCCCGCGCGCGACAGGTCCAGGCCCAACCCCGCGCAGAGCGCCTCCTTCTGCCGCACGGCTATCGACGCCTAGAGGTGGGCGATGTACACGCGCGCCCCTGCAACTGAAATCTTTCCTGTCGATGAAATATCAGCACCTTTCTCCTCCGCGGGGTAACCGCGCGCCTCCATCCCCCCGCCTCCGCTCCCCTAGCATCCGTT
>JAGODF010000216.1 GCA_017998375.1 Spirochaetota bacterium | reverse complement strand
CCCCAGGTCGACGACATCGGGCTCCATGGCGCAGTTCTCCAGCACCGTCTCTCCCTCCGCGAGGACCGCCGCCATCATGATGTTCACCGTGGCGCCCACGGAGACCTTTTTCATGACGAAATGGCCGCCGCGCAGCTTCTTCGCCGTCGCGATCACGTTCCCGTGCTCTATGCCGATCTCCGCGCCGAGCGCCTCGAAACCGGCAAGGTGGATGTCGATGGGCCGCTCGCCTATGGCGCAACCTCCCGGCAGCGACACGTCGGCGACGCCCAGGCGCGCGAGCATGGGCCCCATGACGTAGACCGAGGCGCGCATGGTCTTCACCAGGTCGTAGGGGACCTCGGACTTGCGGAGGCCGTCGATGTGGATGCGGAGCGTGTTCTTCGCCTGGTCGAACTCCGTCCCGGCGCCCAGACACTCGATGACCTTGACGATGGTCCTGATGTCCATGAGGTTGGGCACGTTGGAGAGTATGGTCTCCCCGTCGGCGAGCAGGCTCGCCACGATGATGGGGAGCGCCGCGTTCTTCGCGCCCGAGATGGGCACCTCGCCCTGGAGTTTTTTCCCGCCCTTGATCTTGTAGTAGTCCACGTGTGTTTCCCTTGCCTTGGTCTGATGAAGGGTATCAGAAGAGGGAGAGCTGATTTGTCAATTCAAATAAGGAGAGGCCGCGCGTGAGGGCCGAAGGGTCAGATATCGGCGGGTTCCGGCAATTGGTCGGCACCGTCGGGATCGGTGTTTTCGCTGGGTTCCGCGGATTTCGCGTTCCAGACGAAGAGTGCCAGTATCATCGAAACGACCGACGCGCCGATCCAGAACCAGACGGCCGCGCTGAAGTCGTGATGGACATGCCCGCTGGACACGGTCCTGCCGGCGTCGATGAGCAGGCCGCTCACCGTGTCCTGGATTCCCGCCCCGATGTAGCTGAACAGCCCTATCATCCCCATGGCAGCTCCCGCCGCGTGGCGCGAGCTGATGTCGACCGCGGTCAGCCCACCGAGATAACAGAGGACCGCGCCCATGGCGAGACCGAACACCGCCATCGAGATCATATCGACCATCTTGTGTCCCGCGGGTACGAGATAGAACGACGCGAGGGAGATGGACACCAGCATCCCGAAGATAAGCGTGGGCCAGTTGCGCTGGGAGCGGAACAGCCTGTCGGACACGAATCCGGAGAGCACGGCGCCGAACACTCCCATCACGGAGTTGACGGAGATGATGGTGCCCGCTTCGACGAGCGAATAATTTTTCGCTTCCTGCAGGTACAGGATCGCCCACGAGTTTACGCCGTACCGCGAGCAGTACATGAACGCGCTCGACAGGCCGAGGACCCAGACGGCCGGGTTCCTGACGACGTGGAGCTGCGCCCTGGTCACGGAGGAATCGTGCGGCGCGGGGGGAACGTGGTCGTTCTTGTAGACGGAGACCGGCGGCAGCCCGTAGGTCTCGGGCCTGTCCGCAAGGAAACGGTAGGCGACGATCGCCGCGGCGATGCACAGGAGCGCCTGTCCCCAGAAACCCCACCGCCAGCCGGAGTGGTGGACGAGCAGCGCGGTGCCGAAAAAGGTGATCCCTTCCCCGATGAAATGTCCCGTGCTCCAGATACCGTAGCGCGTGCCGCGCTCGCTGTTGCTGAACCAGTGCGAGAGGGTCACCACGCTGGGGGCCCCGCCCATTCCCTGGAACCAGCCGTTCAGCCCCCAGAGGACAAGGAAGACGAAGAACATCGAGTTGAAGCCCAGGACGAGGTTGATAAGTGCGGAGACGAGAAGCCCTGCGGAAAAGAACCGCTTCACGTTCGACCGGTCGCCCAGGAAGCCGTTCACGAGCTTGCTGACGGAGTAGACGATGAGCATCGCCGAGCCGATCATGCCGAGCTCGGTGGCGGTGAGCACGCCCTCGTCGAGCATCGGTTTCTTGGTGACCGCGAAGCTCAGGCGGCAGAGGTAGTAGAACCCGTAGGCAATGGTCACGGTGATGAAGACCGACCAGCGCTTCGCCTCGTACATGTCGCGGATGACGGCGGGGTTGCTCGAAACGAGCGGCCTGTCGCCGCCCGTTTTGAAAAAGTTAACCAGGTTCCTGATCATGTGCAGTACCACTGAAAGGCGCCCCCCGGCGATGTCACCGGTTTGGAACGCCTTCCATCATCCTCTTCAACTGGCGGGTCACGCATGTGCCGTCCAGGCAGGCGGGGACACATTTCCACGCGGCACACCGGTAGTGCCTTGGGCACTTTAATGCGAAGTATTCCTTCGCGATGGCCTCCAGGGCGGCAGCGCTTTTCCTGTCCGTCACCCCGCCGCATCTTGAGCGCGTGGTGACCTGTCCGTAGCAGGCGCAGTCCGCGTCCCCGGCGCACCTCCCCGGGGCGGCGGCGAGGACCGCGTCGTAGCGGCGCTCGATCTCCGCGCACCGGGAATCGACCGCGGATTCGGAACGCGAACATGAAAGCACTATCGCGCATGCGCCGGTAAGCGCTATTATGCGGGGGATGGCCCGAAGGTGTTTCATCACTTGATGTGTTTCTCCACGAACGCCGCTATATCGCGGATCGCCCTGCGGGAATCCTTGAGATAGGAAGCCAGAGCCTGGAACACGTGGATCATGCCGGGCCAGAGCGTAATCTCCGCATCGACGCCCGCGGATTTCGCCTTCTCCGCGGCGCGGCGCGCGTCGTCCAGCAATATCTCGCTGGAGCTTGCCTGGATGAGAAGCGGCGGCAGCTTGCGGAAATCGCCGAAGAGGGGCGATATCGACGGTTGCCCCAGGTCTCCTTCCGGCGCATAATGGCGCGCGAAAATCCTGATGGCTTCCGGCGACAGGAGCGGGTCCATCCGCCTGTTCTTCTCCATGGATTCACCGGACGCCGTGAGGTCGGTCCACGGCGAGAGGCAGACCGCGCACGCGGGCAGGGGAATCTTTTTGTCGCGGAGCCGCTGGAGGAGGACCAGCGCGAGGCCGCCTCCCGCGGAATCGCCCATCACCGCGACGCGCGACGGCTTCACGCTGCTTTTCAGGAGCCAGCGGTAGGCCTTCACCGCGTCCTCGACCGCGGCCGGGTGCGGGTTCTCCGGCGCGAGCCGGTAATCGGGGACGAGAACGCGGGCGCCGCAGGCACGTGCCAGGCGCCAGAGGAGATCGCGGTGGGTGCGGGGCGAGCAGATGACGTAACCGCCGCCGTGGAGATAGAATATCACCCTCCCCGAATCCTTTCCCCGCCAGGTGACCCACTCCGACGGAACGCCGCCCGCGTCGACCTCCGAAACCATGCATTTCAGCGGCACGCGTATGTAGCGGTTCGCCAGCTTCTCGGTGCCCTTCCTGATGGCGATGGGCCGGTTGTTGTCGATTTTCCGCCGGCGCCAGCGGATGATCATCTTTATGAGTGCGTTGCGGAGCATGGAGGTGTCCTTTAGTTGTTACACATTGAAAATGTCGATCGAATTCAGTGACGTTGATGCATTGCTGAAGCCCTGTCAAGGGGCTTTTTGCCAGGAATGGAGCGGTTTTCACGAAGTTAGCTTCTCATAAAAGCGCTAATATCCGGCAGGGACCGCGCTCCGGGATGGGAGCTTATTCCTTGATATTAATATTTTGGTTCTGACGATGTTCGAGTGTCTGTGAACTCGCCCTGATAAGGGACATGCTTGCCTGAATAAATATTTAACTTGAATGATGGTGGAAATCATGAATTAATCACACCAGTGATAATGCAGCATTTCGGAGGCAACGCATGGCTGGGAAAATCAATCAATTACCATATTTGAGGCAATGCCAACAAGGTAATCTGTTCAAGAGAATCATTCCAATCCTGCTGGTCGTTGGATTATGTATCACCTGCTCCTCGATACCCCCGCATCAGGCTGAGGCGAGTGTTTCTCCGGATGATCTCACGAAGAATGGATGGATAAGCGACGACATATTTCAAGTCGTAGCCGCAGGTTATCCCGTTATAACTCCCGGCAATCAAAAATCGATGCGCTCATCGGCAAAAGCCAATGCCGTCAAGAACGCTCAACAGAAGATCGAGGATCTATTTACAGATGTACGCTTATATTATGCAACCGGCGCACTTCAGGTTGAATCAGCACGAATAGCGGTAAAAAAGGAATTTTCGAATATAATTTCGGACGGTTTGGTCGTGCGTGAAATCTTTAATGACCGCAACGACTGTGAGATCACCTACAGGGTTACTTATAGAAATTTAAAAAACAAAGTATTACTGGTTAGCATAAAAAAATGACGGGCATTATGTGTTACATTATAAAGTTGATCGAAAGAAAATAGGCATCGGCCCGCCCACTTATTATATCAGGCTCACCATGCGACAAAATCCCCGTGAAGGAGGACATCTCCGATTGCAATTAATAATCGGCTGGGTCATTCCAGGATCGCCATGACCAAACACGTTTTAATCGTTAAGAACAAGTGCCTTCAGCGCCTCGAGTTTAATTATACTCAGTAAAATTTGTTCTGAGGAGAGAGAAATTTCCTGGATATTGAAAATCCTAAAGCATGCCCGGATTGCGGCGTGGATATGCTGCCTTCGGTTGTGTTCGGCGATAATGCGAAGCAGGTGTGTTACCGGATGTGGCGAGAGTATTGCCTGTACAAAGGCTGTTACCGGCTGATGAAAAGGGGGATGTGTGTATCACGAAAATGCTACCCCGACTTTAAGAATTTATATTGACTTTCCTGTAACTGTTACGCATCATCTTTGGAACGGTCATAGTAAGTATATCCACGGGGCGCGAACGTGCCGCGATTTTTGGGATCGTAAATGATAAGTGCTTCTGTCAAGGGGCTTTTTTCACGGAAGGGAACGTTTTTTCTTGAGGTACATCCGTTATGATGCCTTATTTCGGGAGAAAACTTGCCCCGAGGAGAGAAGAATTTCCTGGATATTAATGCTGGATTTTGTACTGAAACTTTTCAGTGAAAATATACCAGTGAAACACTCTTCAATGAAGTGTTGTATTAATAATATTCAGGGACATGTACGAAGTAGTATCAGGTTCACTCACTTGATACCGGGGGGGGGCGATGAAAATCAATTATAGAATTATGCTTTCATTATTGATGGTGCTATTAATCGCAGGGGGACAGGCGTGTAAAAGCAAGCAGATGATCCTTGATCAGAATAATCAAAAATTTGCACCGCTTCCGCCGGACACACCCGTTTTATTTTATTACAGCCAGGGGAATACAAAGGTCCTGGCAAAAATTTATAAATCCGGGAAGCAAATTACCGGGAACCTGCCTTTGAACGACAGAGGGGATCTGATTTTAAATCCGGCCCGCAAAGAATTATTAGATCCGAATACAAGAAGGGAGCTGCCGGTGAAAGATCAGGAGCCGATAAAAAAAGCGGCACTGGAAAGAGCCTATGCGGCAGTAAGGAATATTGTTCCAAATATTTCATATCTCAGAATTGAATCATCCGGCGGCAAAGATGATCAACTTGATCCTGTCAGATATTTCAGGGTATCCAAAGGTGAAATGGTATATTCGGGGGAATGTACTTATTATAGTGATCCATATAGGATATTTGTTGATCATACAATAAATAAGGAAGATGAACCTAAAATCGCCGATGAAGCGCTCAAGCGCGGCTCAAATGTCGTGATAAACGGGTGGTTGCATTACTATTATAGGCTCGATAGTAACGGCAATCGGGTAAAACGTAAAGTAGTTGATAAAAGTGACACTGAGGTTGTGTATCATGATGCATATACCGGCAGAACAAAATTTCAAATTACGGAAAAATTCCATTATGAAGATATATGCGCCGGGAGCCGTGGGGATTTTTACTTAATGCGCGTCGACGGTCTGCTTCCCGCAAGGCCGTAACATCACCGTCACCTGCGTGTGAAGGTAAAGGAGAGTGACTATATGAGAAATATTCCCACCGGCATAATGGTTGTTGTATTACTTGCGGTCTGCATTTCCTTCTGCCGTTCGGTGCCGGCCTACAGGTGGCAGGCGGAGCCCGAGATCAGGGGAGCGGTTCCGCTATCCCAGAATACGCCCATTTACTTCTATTTCGGCAGCAAGATTGCCGGAATAAAGTGTGATAAAGAGATGTACAAGCATGAAAATAGAAGATATGTGCTGTCAACGGTTGTACGGGATGGGGAGATACGCATGAGTTTGCCGTTTAATCATTACCGGGAGCTTGAGTACGGCATATGCATTAGGGACCGGACGCATTCATGTTACAGCGATTGGAACATGACTCAGAAGCAACTGGATACTTTGATAGGTGACGAATACGAGTCTTGGGGAAAATATATCCCCGATAAGAAATACCTCTGGATCAAGCCCGAGGGAGGAAATGGCGAAACAATGAATCCCGGTCATTCATTACTGGGTAAAGGCAAGCTCATTTGGTATACCTGCTCGACCACTCAGAGCAATGGCTATAGTACTGATTATAATCTAGAAAAAGCAGATTATATAAAACTGGCCTCGTATGCCATTGCGCGCGGGGCGAACATTGTCATCATAGAAGATGAGTATGATTTGACCGGTGAGTGGGACAACCTCTTTCTCATGCGCTTTGAAGAGCTGCTGGCAGGAAGATGGTAGTGCGCGGAGGATAACAATGAAGAGAAAATTATTAATCGGTTTGTTGATTTCACTTGTGTATGTACTGCCTGCCGGCATAAGCCTTTTTGCAGCAGGAACAATCGACGAGGCGGAATATGGTCTTCAAGGCAGGAGCGGGTGGTCGCTTATTCTTGCCAAGGTCGTTAATATGAAATTTGTATCGAAAAACGGCATCATGGCTTTGGAGTACACGGTGAGCCTGAATAATACCATGAAAAAAGGTGTGAATAGATTTACTGGCGCGCTGAATCTGAATGCACAAAAGGATAGTAAATCGATTAATATTCCTGAAATCGATATTGATATAAGGAAATCGCTGCCCCCGGGGAAGTGGGTCAACGTATCCGGAAAGACGTTTCTCAAAGAATATGATAATGTAAAGAACACACAGGTTTCCATCAGGGCCGATACCGATGAAGGCAAAGCCAGGCTGCAGGAATACAACGCGGCGCAGAACATAAATGCGAGTATCCGTTTGGATATGATCTATTTCCAGAACGGTAAAGCATACAGGTGTTATTATTGATTTATATCCGGGAAAATACTCCCTCCCCGAAGGAACCATAACGAAAGGTGATTGCAAATTAATGTGAACCGGGAATCGTTTATAACTTCTGATATAATGACCATGCCTTATATCGTGGAATGCGGACAAACCATGAGTATGAAACGTCTCATTGTGTCTTAGATAACAGAATTACTAGTATTTACCTGTTGATCGCTTCTTGCACCGGAACGAATCA
>JAGODF010000215.1 GCA_017998375.1 Spirochaetota bacterium | reverse complement strand
CGGTGATAGTGCGCGCGGTGGAGCCGGGGCAGACGGTGACGACGGCCACCGAGATGCTGGTGCTGGCGGACCGCCTGGTGGTGAAGGCCAACGTCGACGAGACCGATATCGGCAACGTGCGGAAGGGCATGGCGGCGGAGATAAGCCTCGACTCCTACCCGGACATCCAGGTCCGGGGAAGGGTGGCCCACATCGCCTACGAATCGACCACCACCAACAACGTGACCATGTACAATGTCGATATCGTCCCCGACACCATACCGTCGGTCTTCCGGTCAGGGATGAGCGCGACCATCAACATCATCGAGCTGGAAAAGAAGGACGCGCTCACGGTGCCGCTGGAGGCGGTCACGATGGAGGGAAGGTCGAACTACGTGCTCGTGGCCGGCGCGAAGGAGCGGAAACCGGAGCGCCGCCAGGTGTCGCTGGGCATTACCGACGGCCCCAGCGTGGAGATACTCGCGGGCCTGAAGCCGGACGAGCGCATTGTCATCGTGGAGAGAACGGCGGCGAAGAAAGCGCAGGCGAAGACGAATCCCTTCATGCCGCAGCGCCCGGGAAGCAGGAAAAAGTGAGCGATGTCCCTCATCCGGCTCACATCGGCCTCCAGGGTGTACGACACCGGCAAGGTGAAGGTGAACGCGCTGGACGGCGTGGACCTCGCCATCGAGGAAGGCGAATTTGTCGCGATCATGGGGCAGTCGGGATCGGGCAAGTCGACGCTCCTCAACATACTCGGCTTCCTGGACAAGCCCGACGGCGGCACGTATCTCCTCTTCGGCCGCGACATCACGGGCCTGGACGACGACGAGCTCTCCACCCTGCGCAACCGCGTCGCCGGTTTCGTCTTCCAGCAGTTCAACCTGCTCCCGAAGCTCACGGCCCTGAAGAACGCCGCGCTTCCCCTGGTCTACGCCGGTAGCACGGACAACAATGACGCGCCGGCCGCGCGGCTCGCCGACGTGGGGCTCGCCGCGCGCGGGGAACACCTGCCGGGCGAGCTGTCCGGCGGCGAGCAGCAGCGCGTCGCCATCGCGCGGGCGCTGGTGAACGGGCCGCCCATCATCTTCGCCGACGAACCGACGGGGAACCTGGACACGCGGAGCGAAGAGGAGATCATGGCCATCCTGGAGCGGCTCAACGCCGAGGGGAAGACCATCATCATGGTCACCCACGAGCAGGAGATCGCGCGGCGGGCGGGCCGGATCATCCGCATGCGCGACGGGAAGATCATATCCGACGAGAACCGGAAAAAGAAAAGGAAACCCGCGCCTTCCGAAAACCGCGCGCCCGCCGAACGGCTCTTCGCCTCCGGGCACGGGGCGTCGGGGCGCGCGGAGTTCCTGGATTACCTCAGGCAGGCGACCGCCTCCATCTTCTCGCACAAGCTTCGCTCGCTCCTGTCCATCACGGGCATACTCATTGGCGTCGCCGCCGTCATTTCCATGATGGCGCTGGGCGAGGGGGCGCAGGCGGCGATTTCGGAGAAGCTGAGCTCCCTGGGCTCCAACATGCTCATGGTGCGCTCCGGCGCGCACCACTCCCGCGGCGTGACGCTCGAGGCCGGCAACGTTGCGCGCCTCACGCTGGGCGACGGCGTTGAGCTTGCCAGGATCGCGTCGGTATCGGCGGTATCACCCTCGGTCTCGTCCCGCGCACAGCTGGTGTTCGGCGGCAAAAACCGCAACTCCCTCGTCCAGGGAGTGGGGACCGAGTACGAGACTATCCGCTCCTCCACGCCCACGGAAGGGCGGTTCTTCACGCGGGAAGAGCTCCGGCGGCGAGCGAAGGTTGCCCTGGTGGGAACCACAGTGGTGCGCGAGCTTTTCGGTAAAGAGAACCCCGTGGGACAGACGATCAAGATCAACCGCATCAACTTCACGGTGATAGGCGTGCTCCCGGTGAAGGGGCAGGCCATGCGGCAGGACCAGGACGACATGGTGCTGATACCGGTGACCACCGCGATGTACCGCCTCATGGGGAAGGACTACCTCGACTCCATCGACGTGCAGGTCGCCGCGCAGGACCTCATCGAGTCCGCCAAGGATTCGATAATCCAGATACTCGCCAGGAGGCACCGGCTGGAAACGGACGTCGAGGAGTCGTTCGACATCATGGACCTCTCCGAGATGCGCGAGGCGATAACCAGCACCACCAGGACGATGAGCCTCCTCCTGGGGATCGTCGCCGCCATATCGCTCCTGGTGGGCGGCATCGGCATCATGAACATCATGCTGGTCACGGTGAAGGAGCGCGTGAAGGAGATAGGCCTGCGCAAGGCGATCGGCGCGCGCAAGAGGGACATCCGCCTCCAGTTTCTCATCGAATCGGCTATGCTCACTTTCACGGGGGGGATAGCGGGAGTGATCGTCGGGGTGAGCGTATCGGTCCTCATCACGGTCGTCGCGGGATGGACCGTCGTGATATCGGCCTTCTCCATACTCCTTTCCACGACGGTGTCGATACTGATCGGCGTCACCTTCGGCCTCTGGCCGGCAGTGCAGGCGTCCCGGTTGAACCCGATCGAGGCGCTGCGCTGGGAGTGAGGGCCGGCAGCGTGCCGGATTTTTTTTCGATAAAGCTGCCGCGCGCGTGTATACTTACGCGTATCCGCTGCGCCGAATCCCCCGGGTTGCGGGGGAACGCGGAGCGACCAAATCAGATACACTCATGGAGGTAGTACAGATGAAGCGTGTTCTCGTGTTGTTGCTCTGCGTCGCGGTATTCGCGGCATTCGGCGTCATGTCACAGGCCCAGCCCCGTGACGACAGGGCGCCCGGGTGTCCGTATCTTATCACGATGATGGACGCGAACAAGGACGGCAAGGTCTCGCAGGCCGAATGGAACGATGTTCATGCGAAGCATTTTGCGAAGATGGACAAGAACGGCGACGGTTTCCTGACCCGGGACGAGATGGGGAAGGGGCCCGGGTGCGACATGCGCATGAAAGGCGCGAAGCACCACGGGGGCGGGAAGTGCCCCCGCGGCCAGGCGCCGGCGGGCAAGTAGGGATATAATCAGACGCGTCCGGCGCCCGTACCGCCCGAGATCATGGTCGAGAGGGCGCCGGTCTGCGTGTTCAGCACCACGAGGGAGTCGTTGAGGACGGCGGTCCTTTCCAGGACGTCGTTCATGATGGAATTCAGGTGCTCCACCGCCTTCGACACTTCCGACACGATTATCTTCTGCTCCGCGGTGGAGCGCGCGATGTCCGCCGAGCGCTCCTCGATCTCCCTGGAGTTCGACGCGAGGCCTCCCGCCATCCGCTCCTGGTCTTCGCACAGGCCGCCGATGGTCTTCACCGCGGTGAGCACCTCGCCGGCGCTCTGGCCTATCCCCCGCAGGGTCTCCTCCGAGTCGTAGACTATCTGCATCTCGTTCTCTATCTTGGCGACCGCCGACTGGATGTGCCCCTGGATCGATTTCGCCTGCTGTATGGAGAGGTCCGCGAGCTTGCCAATCTCGTCCGCCACCACCGCGAAGCCGCGGCCGTAGGCGCCCGCGCGCGCGGCCTCGATGGAGGCGTTAAGCGAGAGGAGGTTCGTTTTCTCGGCGATGTCGTTGATCACCTCGGTGATGAGGCCTATCTCGTTGGAGGAGCCGCGGATGGCCTCCATGCCGGAGACTATCTCGTTCAGGCGGCGGGAGCCGTCCTCCGCGCGCTTCACGCTCCCCGCGCTCAGCTCCTCGGCGTGCTTCGACGCCGAGGTGATCTTCTTCAGGCCCGCCAGGTACTCCGTGATCACGGGTCCGGTCCTGTTCACGAAGACGTGCTGTTCCTCCGTCTTGTCCGCGATGGCCTCGATGGAAGAGCTCATCTCCTCCACCGCGGCGGAGGACTCCTCCAGCGTGGTGCCCTGGAGCGTCATCCTCGCCTGGAAGCTGTCCGCCGTGGTCTTTATGGTGGCGGAAAACTCGTTCAGCTCGCGCACGGCGTTCTCTATCTTGTGGAAGAGCTCCACCAGCGCCTGCTTCTCGGCGTTCAGCTGCGCCGAGAGGCGCTCCGCCGTGGCGTGGGAGTTGGAGAACCTCCGGGAGATGAGGAACGACAGGGAAAAGATGAAGCAGAGGATCCCGAAGGGTGTCATGTAGGCGGTGTTGACGACCTCGTAGGTCAACAGCACGTCGTTGAGCACCGCGGCGACGACAAATATCAGCCCCGTGAAGATGATCATCACCCCGTCCTCCCTGTCGCGCCAGGCCCGGAAGAGGGCGTAGATGAAATAGCCGATAGTCCCCAGGAGCACGATATTGAAGACGGTGAGGAGATGCGGATACACGGCTTTGATCCTCACGATCTCCAGGAGCATGAAAACCGCGCCGGCGGCGACTATCCCCTTCACGAACCTGTCCGATATGAACCTGCCGTACAGCGCTTTAAGGAACGCCGCGAAGACAGGCACACCGAGGTAGATGCCGCCATACTCGAGGCTCCGCGTAACCCTCCAGCTGAAGCCGTCGAAGAGGTGCACCACGAAGCGCTGGTCCATGGCGAGCGTCCGGAGCGCCATGACTATGCAGAAGAGGGCGAAGAGCAGGGGCGCCCGGTCTGTTTTGCGGAGCAGGTAGAAGGCGATGAAATAGAAGGACATGATGAAGAACGCGCCGATGAGCGTGAAGGCGCGGACGGTATCGAGGAACCACTCCCGCTTTATGGCCCGGGGCGAGCCGATCTTCATCGGTTCCCAGAAGCCCCCGTACTCGGCGTGGAAGTTCGATATCCGCATGACGAGGAAGAGCTCCCGGCCCGCGGCGGTGAACTCGGCGTAGTCGGGCCTGATGTGGGGCGTTTCACCCTCCGGTGTTTCCGACGGGACGCCGGCGCCCATCACCCTCTTTCCGTCGCAGAAGAGCTCGTAGGCGGCATAGACCGTGGGGACCATGACGGCGAGGCGCGTGGTGCCTTCCGGAAGCAGCACTTTCATGGAGTAGGTGCCGCACCCCTCGGCGGGGTAGGTGTTCGAGAACCCGTCGCCCCAGTTCCAGACCTGGGGGATGATGAACGGCGACGACTGCTTTTCGATATCGGCGGACGCCGCGTCGCCAGGCGCGAGCCGGCCCCAGGCGAAGCGCGCCTCACCCGCGAGCTCCACGGTGCCGCCTTGTTCAAAATCATGCCCCGAAAGGTCCAGGACGCCTCCGGCAGCCCGGGGACGCGCGCTGCCCTCGGCCGCAAAGGCGCACGCCAGCGCGAGTGAGGCGATGATGTTGATGGTGGTCCGCATCCGTTTTGCCGCCGCGGTCTATTGGGATCGATAAAAACGGGGGATGTCAATTACAATTCAGCGCTCCGGCGTGAAAGGTGAGTGGCGAGGGGGGCGCAAATTTTCCTTGAATAATTGGGAAACGGTGTGTATGATTATCCGGTGCGGGCGTCGCCCGCGATATGATACTCCACGCGTTTCAAGGAGATGGCGATGAAAAGATTATGCGGAATCCTGTTGCTCGTCGCGCTGTCGTATGCCGCGGGACTGTCGGCCGAGGAGGGAGGTAGCGGTGCAGTGGTTCAGCCCGCCGGGGGGCCCAGCCCCGTAGACTTCGGCCTGGGCGGCGTTTTCGGCGCGGTCCAGATCAACGGCAAAAACTATCAGCAGATTGGCCTCCGGCCAGAGCTCAAGCTCTGGAAGCTCGGCATAGGCCTCGACGTGACCGTGCTCCTGGACGACGATGGCAAGGTGCGGGAGGAGGACTGGAACGACTGGCAGGACTACCTTGACAAGATGTACTATATACGCTGGGGCCAGAAGGGCGATCCGTTCTATTTCCGCTACGGCGGCCTGGAGTGGACCACCCTGGGCTTCGGCACGCTCATCTACGGGTACACCAACATGCTGGAGTATCCCACCTACAAGCGCCAGGGCCTGGACTTCGGCATAAACCTGGAGCACGCGGGGATGGAGCTGGTCATCAACGACTTCAAGGAGCTTTCGCGCGACCGGAGGGGCTTCATGGGCGGCGGCCGCGTCTTCGTGAAGCCGTTCTCCCGGCTCCAGTTCGGCGCGGCGATAGCGGGTGACCTGAACGAGTACAACGGCCTGCGCGACACCGACGGCGACGGCTACCCCGACGAGATCGACAAGTATCCCGAGGACGACGATTACGCCACCGATATCGATTATTACCAGGGCCACGGGATTGACGGGACCGCGACAAGCGGGACGATAGGCACCCTGGTCGCGGCCGGGCTGCTATCGCCCGTCGAAAAGGCCGACCTCCAGAGCATCAAGGAGATCCGGTCGCGGACCTGGTTCTGGTCCGCGGACGCCGGGCTGAAGGTGGCGGATTTCGAATTCCTGAAGGTGGACATCTACGCGCAGTTCGCCCAGAACATGCAGACCGACGGGTGGGGCTACGCCGCCCCCGGCATCAGCGTGAAGATCAGCAGCTTCGTCGAGCTCTACGCCGACTATCGCCAGCAGTCAGACGAGTTCATCTTCAACTACTACAACGACACCTACGATCTCGAGAGGGCCAAGTACGTGGACGACGGCACGGGCAAGCTCGATATAATCACCAAGCGGCAGAAGCTCCTGGCGGCGGTGGAGTCCAAGGGCTACATGGCGGGTATGAAGCTCAACCTGTTCAACATCGTCACGGGCCGGGCGGAGTACCAGGACATGCAGTGGGGGGACCTGAACGACAAATCGCTCCGGGGAGAGCTCTCCCTGAACAAGGACCTCATCCCCATGATCACCAAGGCCAAGGCCTACTACGTGCAGAACAACGTGGAGAAACTGAGGTGGAGGACCGAGAGCACGGTGATGAGCGCGGTCCTCGGCGTGGGCCTCGCCCAGGGCGTGAGCGTCGACTTCAAGTACCTCATCACCTTCGAGGACAAGAACGGCGACGGGGAAATCGAGGGCGACGAGGAGACCATCACCAACGTGAGCGTGTCCACGAGCGCGCTCTTCTAGCGCCGGGTGACGTGATGAAAAAGCGGGATCGCGGCCGGCGGGAGCCGGCCGGGGAGTGTGTGCACGCGTTCGAGTCCGGCGGGTGCGGCGTGAGCTACGGCGAGGAGGGGAGCGGGGTCCCCGTGATCTTCCTCCACAACGGCGGCAACGACCGCAGGATCTGGGACTACCAGGTGAGCGCGTTCAGCGGGAGCTGCCGTGTTATCGCCCCCGACCATCCCGGCTACGGCCTTTCCGGAAAGCCCCGCGTGGACTACACGCTGGATTTCTACGCGGACTATCTCCGCGCCTTCATCGCCCACCTCGGGGCACGACGCCCCGTGCTGGTGGGCAACTGCATCGGCAGCGCCATGGCGCTCAAGTACGCGATGCAAAACCCGAGGAAGGTGCGCGCGCTGGTGCTTATCAACCTCGCCACGGAGAACACGCTCCGGCGCGGTATCTTCGGGATACTCTATAC
>JAGODF010000214.1 GCA_017998375.1 Spirochaetota bacterium | reverse complement strand
TTACGTGTTGAATATCGCCCTCTCGCTGCTTTTCCTGCTCGGGACTCTTTCCCTTCCGCTGGGGCTGCTCTACGGCGCCTTCACCCTGGCGTACCGGTACCTGCGCCGCGACGGCCTGTTCTTTTCCGCGCTGGTGGTCCCGTCGCTCTGGGTGATGTTCGATTTTATCAGGGAGCTGGTGCCGCTGTACCTTCCCTGGGGGTACGCGGGCTACGGGCTTGCGGGGTTCCCCCGGCTCATCCAGGCCGCCGACCTTTTCGGTGTGCATGGGCTTACGTTCTCCATCGTGCTGGTCAACTCGCTGGTCGCGCACGCGTTCGTTCAATCGGGAACCCCCGCAATCGCGACCAGGGGAAAACTCATCTCCCTCGCACGTTACGCGAAACGCGCGGCGCTTGAAAACCGGCTGCCCTTCGGCATCGCCGCCGGCGCGGTGGCCGTGCTGGCGCTCTACGGCTCTATCCAGGTCCCTCGGTGGCGCGCGATGATGGAGCGGGTCCCGGCGGAGGAAAGGATCACCGCGCGTGTGGTGCAAGGGAGCTTCACGCATCGGCACCGCTGGGAGGGCGCGAACATCCTGGAAGTGCTCGAGGTGTCGATGAAGCTCACGGGCGACCTGAAGTCCGGCGGACGCCGGTATCTCGTGGTCTGGCCCGAGACCGTGCTCAACGCCGCGGGCGGGATGCGCGACGCGATCCTGGCGCGCGTCATCGGCGACATCGGCGGGAACGCGCTTCTGGTATTCGGCGGGACACGCCAGGCCGGGGAGGGGGCCGACCACAACTCCGCGTACTTCGTCTCCGGGCGCGGCGCGGTGAAGGTGTACGACAAAACCATCCTGCTTCCCTTCTCGGAGACCACGCCCTGGGGTATCAGCCTCCTGGGCGCCGTGTACGAGGCGCCGGTGAAGTTCGACGCGGGCTCGCTACCCCCGGTGGCGACGCTCGACGGCGTGAGCGCGGGATTTTCCATCTGCTTCGAGAAGCTCTACTCCTGGTTTGTGAGGCGCCAGGCGCGGAACGGCGCGACCGTGCTGGTCAACATCTCCAACGATTCCTGGTTCGGCAGAACCACCTTTCCGTTCCAGAGCCTGGACACGGGCATCCTTCGCGCGGTGGAGAACCGGCGCTACATGGTCATCGCGTCGAACAGCGGCCTGTCGGCGGTGGTCACGCCCTGGGGAGAGTGCGCCGCGCGGACGGGCCTCTTCACCCGGGAGGCCGCCGACGCGGAGGTGCGTCTGGTCCAGGCGAAGTCGGTCTACACGAGGGCGGGCGATATCGTCCTCTACGCGGCAATCGCGGTGATAGCAGCGGCGCTGGGTCTTGTTCTGTTGAAGGAATCGGACCGATCATGAAAAAGGCGCGGATCATAATCCGCGCCTTTTTAGGACTTGCATGTTTTCTCCGCGTTCTCCGCGTCTCCGTGTGAGACCCTGTTTCGCCTTTCCGGGGAAGCGCGGATGCGCATCCGCGCCTTCTACCGGTTACGGAACTTCTCCTCCGCCTGCCGGATCACTTCCCGGCGCCGGAACGCCTCGGCCTCCTCGCCGAAGAGCTCGTTCTGGAGCTCCTGTATCTTCTGGGCCTTTTCATCCTGGTTGAGGTTCGGGTCGGACATGATCTTCTGCTCTTTCGAACGGTAGTCTTCCTCGGTGCGCTTCTCCGTCTCGAGCTGTTCGTCCACCTTGTCGAGGCGCTCCACCTGGTCGGGGGTGAAGTACTCCTGCCGGTACTCCCGGATCTTCGTCTTCCTGTCCTGTTCCGGGAGCTCTCCCAGGTCCTTGTCGTAGACCGCGAGCTTCTCCCGGTACTGGTCGTACGGCCGCATGGAGCTGTCGATGGTGGACGCGTCATCGCCCCACATGTCCTGGCGGAGCTTCTGTATCTGCTTTTCCTTGTCCGCGCCGTACAGGTTTTTCTCGCCGATGATCGCCTGCTTGCGCAGCGAGTACTCCTGGTGCTTCACCTGGGCCCCGAAGAGGGTGTCGGCCATGTCCTTGCCGAAATAGTTGCGCCTGTAGTCCTGGATGTTGCGCAGGTACTTGATGGCGTCCTGCGGCGTGCGCGGCGGCGACCAGCCTTTCGCCGTTTCCGCGAGGCTCTTCTCGTACTGGATGAACTTCTTGTAAAGCTCGAACATCTCCGCGGCGCGCTGCGGGTCCATCGTCTGGTTGAGGTACTGTTCCACCGCGCGCAGGTGCGCCTCGAAGTCCATGTCCCGGAAGCGGCGCTGCAGGAACTTGAAGAACTTCACCGTGAAGGGGGTGACGACGTTGCCGGAAAAGAACTTGCCTATCGCAGTGTTGTCGAACTGTATCCCCTTCATGTTCAGGTGGATGTCCTGCGCGCGCACCTTCGCGCTGTCGCCGATGATGTTGCCTCCGACGTCGCCGTCGTCATTGCGCGAGCAAATGAAATAGACCAGCGCCACCAGCATTACGGCCGCGACGGCGGCCACCACTTTTCTGTTTTTCATCATTCCGGTTCCCTCCTGGTGATGGGGCGCGGCGCGCCCTTTGCTATGCCTGCCGAATTATTTTTGTGAACTCCATGGGATCGACCTTGCCTTCCATGACCTTCTGCGCTATTTTCATCGCCTCCGGATCGCCCAGGACTATGGCGCCCAGGGGTTTTCCCGACTGGATGTATTTCTTGTAGGAGCCGTCGGTCGCGCAGGTGTAGTTCTCGGCGTCCTCCCTGTTAAAATCGCCGGCGGAGTAGAGGTCAATCCCGGTGATTTTCAGGATGTTCGCCATGAGCGTCCTCGAGTAAGGCGTTTCCGCGCCCGCCATGTTGAGGCCCGCGATGCGCCCCTGCTCCCGGGCCGCGGGCCAGATGCCGTAGAGGCAGCCCTGGTGCTCCACCGGATCTCCCGCGGCGTACACGTCCGTCACGGAAGTCCGCATGAAGTCGTCCACCACGATCCCCTTGTTGATGTCGGCTCCGGCCGAGCGTGCGAGCTCGCTCCTTCCCTTTATGCCGGCCGATATGATGACAGCGCCGGCCGGTATCATCCCGCCCGATTTGAGCGTCACCGACTCCACGCGCCCGTTCCCGTTGATGGACGCGACGCTTTCGCCGAGGGCGAAGCAGAGCCCCTTTTGCTCCAGCATGGCGCGGAGCATGCCGCCGCCCTCGCGGTCGAGCTGCCGGGGCAGGAGCCAGGCGAAGTATTCCACCACGGTGATGTTCTTCGCGAAGCGGCGCAGGCTGTTCGCGGTCTCCAGTCCCAAAAGTCCCCCGCCGACGACCACGATGTCGTCCTGCTTCGCGCAGTACGCCATGATGCGGTCCGCGTCGGCGATACCGCGCAGGGTGAACACGCCTTCCAGCGACGCGCCCTCGATGGGAGGGCGCACCGGGTCGGCGCCGGTGGCGAGCAGCAGCCTGTCGTAGGGATACGATTTCCCCGCGGTGTCGGTGACCCGCTTGCCCGCGGCGTCCACCGAAGCGATACTGGTCCCGAACAGATGGGCGATGCGGTTCTTCGCGTAGTGCTCTTCCTTGAAAAGCGTGAACTTCTCCACGGAAGTTTCGCCGGCGATGTAGTCGATGAGCTTGGGCCGGTAGTAGAAAAGGCGCGTCGATTCGGTGATGATGGTGATATCGCCCTGCGCGTCGGTCTTGCGGATGGCCATGGCGGCCTCGGTCCCCGCGACGCCGTTCCCGATGATGAGGTAGTTCATGTTCAGCTCCCAGTGAATTCATTAGTCGCAGAGCCGACGGGGAAGGGCAAGTACTTTTTGGAGTGCTTCCTGGTGGTCACAAAGAGACGGTGCATGGGGAAGGCGCGATTGGCAAATCGCGCCTTCATGTGATGTCTCACGCGGAGACGCGGAGGCGCGGAGGGAAACGAGAAGGCGACGATTCGAATCGTCGCCTTCTCAATCGGAGAAACCCTCTCCCTCTTCCACGCTTCACACGGGAGAGGGTGCGCGGAGCGCGGGTGAGGGAAATAAAGGCACAGGGATGCGCGCACATGAGTGCGCGCATCCCTGTGGTATTCAGTCTAGGTCAACCGCCGCGAGACCGCTGATTTCGCTGATATCGGTATTGGCTGGATAATCTTGCTCGGGAACTTGATAGACATATCCGTTTTCAACAGTTCTTTTATCCGGATTTTCGTCCCAGTCAATTATGCCAACCCTAAAGAAATATCGACCTGGTCCAAGCTGTGGGGCTGATAGCAGATTTGACAATTCAGGATTCTGAAAAATAAAAGATTGTGTTGAAGATGATGTCAGAGAAGAATCTACTCTGTAGTAAGGTGCTATAGAGTACGTTTCAATTGTTGAATATGGACCTCCAATTATTATATAACCAGAATACTCATCATCAGGTTCTTCGGTCATATAAATCTCATACCCCGCAAAATTCCCACCACCACTCTCATCCCATGAAATCGTAACCCCACTCCCCTTAACATACGTTGCCGTTATCGAGAACGACGCCCTCTTGGTGATGGAGCGCTCCACCATGTCCACCACGTAGGAGCATGCCGTTACAGTAGCTATCATGGTGGCGGCGAGAATGGCTATATATCGTGACATTGTTCTTTTCATTGGTATCATCCTCCTTTAGAAGCTCACGTTGAAGCTGCCCTCGTAGACCCACTTGTCCACGGTTTCCACCATGCGCCGGAGCTCCGGTGAATAGTTGCGCGACACCTGGAACTGCATCCCCAGCGGAACGCTCCCCGCGAAGACGCGGCCTTCAAGCTGGAAGACGCCGCCCCAGACGTGGTAGTTGTCGCCCGAGTCGCGGTGGATGGGGATCGCGGGGTCCCAGAACCTGCTGAAGCCGAACGACGCCAGCAGGAACGATCCGGTGTTCAGCCTGTCGCCCAGGAAATTGTAGCCCGCCAGCGCCCGGAGGTCGCGCCACACCGCGTAGTTGATTTTGCTCTTCGTCACGCGCGACACCAGCTCCGCGCTCGGCTTCTGCGCCTCCGCGAAGAGGTCTATGAAGAAGTAGTTCCCCAGGTAGCCCTTCATCCCGGCGGAGAGCGTGTAGAGCTTCGCCTCGTCGCGCTCGGCGTCGTTCATTGCCGAGCTTTTGGGTGAGCCGTCCGACATGTAGTAGCTCTCCACCCAGACCGGGTCGTAGAGCCGGTCGTTGAAGAGGTTCAACTGCTTGTAGGTGAGCGTGAGCTGCGGGAAGGAGCGGCTCACCTTCTTGCTCACGTAGTCCAGCGCCTCGTTGATGATGAATCCCACGGCGAGTGACTCCATCTCGTCCTTGCGCGTCGTCGCGTTCAGGTTGAGGAAGGAGAGCAGGTTGGACGCCACGAAGTAGCGCTTGGAGCGCTCCACGGGGTCGGCGTAGCTCATGGTGCCGTCGTCGCGCGGCTCGAACTGCTGGCTGAGCACCAGGCCGGCGTGGATGTGGAAGTAGGGCCGGTAGAGCAGCGACGCGGCGAAGACGTCGTCGAAGAACTGCGTGTACTTGTAATCGGTGAAGCTTTCATCTCCCGCGGAGCCGCGGTCTATCGTCCCCTCGCGGGTGAGGCCGTAGTGGAACCCCGTGGCGGTGAACCCCAGGATGAGGCTCTTCGGCTTGAAGTATCCTTCATCGGCCTTCTGTCCCTCGGTATCGGCCGCTGCGTCGCGCACCAAACCGTTGGCTTCCTCTATCTGTGAATATTTTCCGGTGCCGTGCTGGAGGCGCTTTTTCATGTCGGTGCCCGCGTATCCGCCCAGGACCGGGAAGTTCACCGTCATGCTGCCGTAGGCGCGCACCAGGCGCATATCAACCGCCTGTTTCTGGCCCGTGCCCTGGTTCACCGCGTTGATATTGAAGCCCTGGACCCAGTTGATCTTGCCGAACCAGTCGAAGTAGAGCTCCATGTTCTGGATCCTCTCCCAGCGTTCGAAGAAGAGGTCCATCACCGTCTCGCTCCTGGCCACGGCGTTGTGCAGTGTCGACGCCTCGTACACGGCGGCGCCGGAAATGCCGGGCATAACGGGAAGGGCCGTGAGGACCAGCATAAGGATGATAAGGACGCGGTATTTCATCAGGGGGACCTCCTGGAGCATTGTTGTGGGGACAGGGCGAAGGATACTGCGTGATGATCCCCGCGTCAACAAGAAAGCAACCCGGCTGGGCGTTTTCTTTTTTATGGACAAAATTCAAATGATGTTGCATATACTGATTCAACCCGGATGATACCTGCCGCGGCGATACGGCATGAGTGCCGCGAGTCCCGGTAACGGTCAGTTTTTGCTTTGAAGGGGAAAATTTCTCTTGCCATCGGATAGTGGCCGAAAAATTATACTCGGAGTATTTGTTTGATAGTATCAATTCCGCGCTTACAAACAGGCTTGTGCCTGAACACCACATACATCAGGAGTATTGTCATGGCAGATAAAGATATCGTGATCCTTTCCGGATGCCGTACGCCCATCGGGAGCTTCGGTCAGTCCCTCAAGTCGGTCAGGGCCTTCGAGCTTGGGGCGCTGGTCATGCAGGAAGCGTTGAAAAGAGCGGGGGTGGAAGGGGCACAGCTCGATGACGTCATCTTCGGCGACTGCATCCAGACCTCCGACGAGGCGAACACCGCGCGCACCGCGATGCTGAAGGCCGGTATTCCTGTCGAGGTTCCCGCCACCACCATCCAGCGGCAGTGCGCCTCGGGCATGCAGGCATCCATCTTCGCCTCCCAGCAGATCATCGCCGGCGATTCCGACATCGTCCTGGCCGGCGGCGTCGAGTCGATGTCCAACGCGCCCTACGTTCTCAAGCAGGCCCGCTGGGGCGCACGGCTCCAGCACGGCGAGATGACCGACGTGATGTGGGAGCTCCTTCATTCGGGGAGCCATCTCCTGGGCCAGGGGTACATCATGGGACAGACCGCGGAGAACCTGGCGGAGAAGTACAATATCAGTCGCGAGGACCAAGACCAGGTCGCCTTTGAAAGCCACAGGAAGGCAATCGCCGCCATCGATTCCGGCAGGTTCAAGGACGAGATCGTCCCCGTGCCCATTCCCCAGCGCAAGGGGGAGCCGAAGATGTTCACCACGGACGAGCACGCCCGGCGCGACATCACGCTGGAGAGCCTGGCTGCGCTGAAGCCCGTGTTCAAAAAGACCGGCACCGTCACCGCCGGCAACTCCTCGGGACTCAACGACGGCGCCGCCGCCATGGTGATCACCTCGGCGGCCACTGCGGCGAAGATGGGGAAGAAACCGCTTGCCCGCATAGTCGCCAACGCCATCGCCGGGTGCGAGCCGCACCTCATGGGATACGGCCCCGTGCCCGCCGTGACAAAGCTCCTCAAAAAGTCCGGCATGAAGCTGGATGATATCGACCTCATCGAGTGCAACGAGGCCTTCGCGGCGCAGTACCTTTCATGCGAAAGGGGACTGGGCCTCGACAGGAAGAAGGTCAACGTCAACGGTTCCGGCATC
>JAGODF010000213.1 GCA_017998375.1 Spirochaetota bacterium | reverse complement strand
CAGCACGGATATCTACACCATTACGCTCGCCCCGAAGATTTTCAAAATGCCCGATACGGGTTTCAAATTTTCCGTCGTTGAGAAATCGAACAACCGGCCGGTGTCCGCATCCTTCAGGGTGACGATGCGATACGAAGGCCCCAAAAACAAAAAAAACGATACGATCATCGACAGGAAAAGCGACAAGGCTGGGCGCTTCAGCGTGAAGACCGACCTGGGCGTTACCGCGGTGGTCGTGACGGGCAACGACGACGGGTATATGCCTTTCACTAAAACGCTGACCCCGTCGACCGGCGAGATGAAAAAGGTGCTCCTTAAACTTCAGAAGCAGGTGAAGGAGGAACCGGAGCCGGAACCCGAACCCGAGCCCGAGCCGGAACCGGTGCCGCAGGCGCTCACGTTCAGGCCGATATATTTCAACTTCGGTTCGGCGCGGATACGGATGCAGGAAATGCCGTACCTCCGTGATATAGCGCAGAAGCTAAGGAGTGACAAGAGCCTCTGCCTGAAGCTCGAAGGGCACACGGACGCAGTCGGCCGGGAAGCGCCCAACCTTCGCTTGAGCCACCGGCGCGCGGAGGCGGTGAAAAGCGCTCTGATGCACTTCGGCGTCAGCAGGTTCCGCTTCAGCGTGAAGGGAAAGGGAGAGAGCGAGCCTTCAGACAAGTATGTCGATACCGGCGAAAGGCGCTACAACCGGCGGGTGGAGGTCATCCAGATCGACCGCGAGCTGGTTGACGATGACGAGGAGATGCGGTGAGACGACTGCGTGCTCCGTCGTTCCGGACCCGCATTCCTATCCGGCAAGAACGCGGTACACCTTGTCGGAAAGTTCCGCCAGGGTGAACGGTTTCTGGATGAACCCGTTCGCCCCCAGTTCCATGGCTTTCTCGACTCGGATGTCCCGGCGGTGACCGGACATCATGATGACTTTCACCCGCATGGCCATTTCCCTGATCTTCCCGTACACTTCCAGGCCGGAGATGCCCGGCATTTCAAGGTCGAGGAGCACACCGTCTATCGTGCCTTCATTGTCGCGCAACGCCGCGAGCGCCTCTTCGCCGTTGCCCGCTGTGATGACGCGATACCCGCACGAGACGAGAATGCGCCCGGCGGTGCTGCGGATCATCTCCTCGTCGTCCACCACCAGGATGGTGCCGGTTCCCCTGCGTGGGGCCGCGTCCTGCGCGGGATCTGCGGGCCTGTACCCGCCGGCATCGAGTTTCGGCAGGTAGATGCTGATAACGGTACCTTTCCCCTCCTCGGAATGCAGCTCCATGAATCCGCCGTGGGAGAGGATGATGGAGCGCGCCATGGTGAGCCCAAGGCCCGTTCCCGTTTTCCTCGTGGTGAAGAACGGCTCGAAGATTTTTTCCCGGATCCGTCCTGGTATACCAGTTCCGTTGTCAGAGATCGTGACGAGCCAGCAGGATCCGGTCGGTCCGCCTGCATCAGAGCCTCGCTCACTGGTTTCAAGCGTAAGCTCTATCCGGCCCTTTCTCCCGGAAACGGAAACCTGCGCGTCCTGAACCGCATGGCTGGCGTTGATGCACAGGTTGAGCAGCGCCTGTTCCAGCTGGGTGATGTCGGCGCGGACGGGGGCGATACCGGAATTCTCTTTCAGCACAATCTCGATGCCACGGCTCATTGTGGCGCGGCAAATCAGTATCACTTTCTCAACGATGTCCCGGAGGTCCGCGGGCCCCATGGAAATTTCCTGCTTCTTCGACAGCGTGAGTAGCTGCTTCACAAGGTTGGAGGCACGGGTTGCCGCGGATTCTATCATGGCGATATCGTCCTTCAGCTTTTCAGGATCGAGGGAGGCGCCGTCAAGTGAGAACTTCACGAGCGACACCGTGCCCAGGATCACCGCGAGTATGTTGTTGAAATCGTGCGCGATGCCCCCGGCGAGGTTTCCGAGGATCTCCATCTTCTGCGCCTGGCGGAGGTCCTCCTCCGCCTTTTTCCTGTCGGAGATATCGACCATGATGCCGCGGAAGCCCGTGGTTACGCCGTCGGTGATCACCGGAGTGGAGTATATCAGCACCGGAATGAGGGTCCCGTCGCTTCGTACCAGCCGGTACTCGTTCGCGGCAGTGGAAAATCCCTTCTCTATTACGCCGGCGATGTTCCGCGCCGCCCTCTCCCGGTCTTCGGGAACAATTATGTCGAGGGCCTGGATCCCCGCCGCGACTTCGTCCCGGGTATAGCCGAAAATGCGCAGGCCGGCCGTGTTTACGAAAGTCAGCATGCCCTTTGTATCGGCCTCGAAGACTATCTGGGGAAGGAGGTCCGTGAGTTCCCGGTAGCGGCGCTCGCTGGCGGCGAGCGCTATTTCCGCGCTTTCCCTTGCCGCGAGTTCCTCGTTCACTCGCTCGAGATACTGGTTGATCTTGTCGGCGAAGGGGCGGAGTTCCCCGAGGATCGCCGATGTGTCGATCGGGCGGGCCCCGGAAGGGGGCAGGTTCGTGACATTCTCGCCGAGATTGAGAACGGGCTTCATGAAAAGTGACGTGATGATATACGAGAGAAAGACGATGACCGCCGCCGCGGTGCCGAAAATGATGCCCAGGCGGACTACAAGCCCTCTTTCCAGCCTGGCGATGTCGCGCAGGTTCATGTCCAGGCCGACTACTCCGGTTATTTCCCCGCCGTGTCGCAGGGGAACGAATACCGACAGGAAGCTCCCCCAGCGGTCAGTGTAGGATGTGAATACCGTGTCGCCGCTGAAAGCCTTCAGAATATCGCGTGCCGGTCCCTCCGAGTATTCCTGCCCCAGGATCGCGTGGTCATCCACGCCGTCGCCGTCCGCGTCGCCCGGAGGAGTGGGGTCCAGAACGAAGACGATGCGCCCGTTCTTCAGTGCCATGGTGTAGATGAACCTGATGTCCCGGTTCCCCTCAAGAAAAGCGCCCAGTTTGCGCGCCTCCGCGCGATAGGCGGCGGAATCTTCCCTGCCGATACTTGCCATTTCCCGGTGGCGGACCGGGTCCAGTAGCAGGGCTGCGGTTGTTGCGAGGCCGGCCAGGCGGTTCCTGACCTGTGACGACTGTTCCCGATTGTAGTATATATAAAAGATTACCGTGAGGAACACCAGAAGAAGTCCCACGGAGATTCCCAGGTGTATGAATACTCGCGTCTTCAGATTTCGGAAGGGTGTTTTCATGTCAGGTGACGGCAAGTATAAATCAGTTGGTGTGGAATGCGAGAAAAAAATAAAAAGGCCGCCGGTATTTTGCCGGGCGGCCTTTCTCTGTGACGGGAAATTGTCGATTACTGGAACATCTTGAATGTGTAGTTGACGGTCACGAACAGGTAATGGCCTTTGCTCTTCAACTCATAATCATCCGTGGTGTTGTGATTCGTTTCCAGTATGTACTGGGGAACGACATTGACAAACGGGGTGAACCTGTAAATGAAACCGGCGTAGAAACGGTTCATGGAAAAACCGCTTCCTTCGAAGAAAGGTTCGCCGACGGTTCTCCTTCCGGAATCGACGTCATTGGCTCCGTTTGTGCCGCGGTCTTCAATCATGCCGAAGAACACTTCATCCCCCATGGTCAGCGCAAAGCTTGGCGTGAGGTTGTAGGTAACGGTGATCATTTCACGGAGGAGCATCGACCAGCCCCTGCGCTGGTTTTCCCGGGTGTATACTGAATTGTTCGCGTAAAGCTTGTTGTGCAGGATGATCCTGTTGGCAACGACAAAACTGCCGAGCTTGACTTCAAAAATAGGAACAATTTCGAAATTGTGAGAGTAATAATAATTGTTATCCCTTCCACTTGTGGAGCCAGTCGTATTCGGGAAACCCATGTAGTAGTACCACAGAGGAAGTTTAAATGTAACATTGTCATTCAGCTTGGATATAAAAACGGGACCCGTGAAGAATTCGTAGAACTGGTTGCCGACTCCTTCATCGTCTTCTTTTCCGGTATTGGAGAATTCATACCTGTGACCTGGCATGATGGTCCAGCCAAGATTGGGTGATATGAGGAGGGTGACATTTAAATACGTCCACGTCCTCTGGTAGGTGTCTACCGCCGCGTTCGCTTCCGTCATCGTCGAGACGAGTATGCCCGCCGCGAAGAGGATGCAGAGCGCGAGCATGATGATTCTTCTCTTTTTCATTACGTCGCTCCTGAATTAATAATTTATACACAGGAGGACGCGCCTCCCGGTGTTCAAAATTTGACGCCGTGTTTGGTGCTTTCCGACATCGCCGCGGGGTGCGCGTGCGCCGATGGCCGGTATTTCTATATATAGAAACACGGACGGATGGGCGGAATACTGCTGAAAAGCCGCCAGGATGTCAACTGAAAATCAAAAATATCCATTAAAAACGGGCAAAACTTGCACGCGGATTTATCATGATTTCAGTATGTCCCGCAGGGCACCCTCGACGAGCGGGTGCCGGAAACGGTACCCTTCACCGCTGAGCACAGCCGGCGTCACGCGCTGGCCGTGCAGTATCGTATCACCGAACTCTCCAAGCAGGAGGCGCACGGCGAACGAGGGCGCCGGAATGAGGGCGGGGCGGCGCAGGACCTTCCCGAGCGCTTTCGCGAATTCCCTGTTGGTCACCGGTCTCGGGGCGCAGAAATTTACCGGCCCGGAGATCTTTTTCCTTGAAAGCAGGAAGATGTAGGCGCTTACCAGGTCTTCGATGTGGATCCATGAAAACCACTGTCGGCCGTTGCCGGTCCTTCCTCCGGCGAAAAACTTGAAAAGCGGTACCATCATTTTCAGGACGCCGCCGCCGGGGCCCAGCACGATTCCGAAGCGCGTTATCACCACGCGGGCGCCTTTGTCCGCGGCATTCATCGCCTCGGCCTCCCAGTCCCGGCACACCCCGGCGAGAAAATCGCTGCCTGCAGTGTCCGCCTCGGTGAGCGCCTCGTCGCCGTGGAAGCCGTAGTATCCCTGGGCCGAGGTACTGTACAGCACTATGCCTTTCTTCGCCGGCATGGCGTCCACGATGTTCCTCGTGGTGAGAATGCGGGAATCGTATATCAGCTTCTTGTAGTTCTTCGTCCAGCGGCCGAAGATGGAGGCGCCGGCGAGGTTGATGATCATGTCCGCAGAGACGACGCGTTCCTGCCAGGGGCCGGGGACCGTGGTGTCCGCCGAAACATAGGTGAGGGAGGGATGCTCGATTCTCTCGTTTCTCGGTGGAATGTCCGTTATTATCACCGTATCTCCCTTGCCGAGGAGATGCCGCGCGATATTCACTCCCACGAATCCGAGCCCGCCAGAAATAAATACTTTCATAATGGCCACCCTGCCGCTTTTGACTTTGAACTTGTATCTGATAATATTAAGTTGACAGGCGAAGTCAAGCTGTAATTATTCAGCAGCGCGGTGGCCGCGCGGTGCGTTGCAGATACACCCGGGGTAATACATGAGCGTGAACGCGAAAGCGATATCAGACAGGGCGGTGACGTGTTTCTGTAACGGCTTCAACTGCGCGCAGGCGGTCCTGTCCGCCTTCGGTCCGTCGCTGGGCCTCGACGAGAACGCATGCCTCAAGGTAGCCTGCGCCTTCGGCGCCGGGATGGGACGCATGCAGCAGGTGTGCGGCGCGGTCACAGGTGCGTTCATGGCAGTGGGGCTGAAGTACGGAAAGGGCAGGGGTGACGGCGAGGAGCGCAAATCGAACACCTACGACCTGGTACGCGAGTTCTCGCGCCGCTTCGAGGAGCGGCACGGCTCACTGCTGTGTGGCGCGCTGCTGGGCTGTGATATCACCACCGAGGAAGGTCTCGCGCGCGCCAGGGAACAGGGTCTCTTCGTGTCGCGCTGTGAAATTTTCGTTCGGGACGCGGCGCTCATCCTTGACGGCATCCTGGATCGGTAAGATGGCGGTCATGGCGCAGGAAGTCGCGGAGGATATTTTCCTCATCACCGAGCGTGGTTCCTACGGCGCCATGAAGCCGCCGGTGAACTGCTACGTGATCGCGGGCGATAGCGGCCTGGCATACGACGGCGGATACGGCAACGGGAAGGCCGTCAGGGAATTCGCGAGGCAGTTCCGCGGGATCGGGCGGCATTGCCTCGGCGCGGGACGACCTTTCTCCGTCACCCGCATCCTTCTGAGCCACGCGCACCCAGACCATTTTTCCGGTCTCATGGCACTGAAACGGAAACTCGGGCTCTCCGTACTCCTCACCCCTGAAATGTACAGTATTCTTTCCTCAAGGAGCGCGTACCGGAGATCCTACCGTTTCGACGAGCGGGAAATCGAAAAGAAACATTCAGCCGCGTTGGAGTGGGTGAAGAACCGGACGGTGAGGCCGGCGGTCAGCAGGATGTACGAGCGGCTTTACGGAACGAAGTTCATCGCGCGGCCCGACGTGCTCGTCGAGCCGGAGTCTGTCATTGAAATCAGCGGGCGGGAGTGGCGCATCCTTCATTCGCCGGGTCATTCGACGGATCATATCAGCCTCTACGATCCGGAGCGGGGGATTCTCTTCGCCGGAGACAACGTGCTGCGGAGCGTCACCACCTGGCTGGGGCCGCCGAAATCCGATCTCGCCGCCTACTGCTCCTCGCTGAAAAGAATACGAGACCTTCCGAAGCTCGAGCTCATACTGAGCGCCCACGGGAGCCCCGTCACCCGGCCGCGGGAACGCATAGACGAGATCCTGGAATGGCGGGAGGAGCGGACCCGCCAGGTGCTGGAGATCGTGCGCGGTGCGGGCGCGCGCGGCGTGTCACTCAGGGGCCTGCTGGAATTGCTCTACGAGAAGGAAAGCTGGTTCAAGTACCGCATCGCGGAGGGCTGGGTGATGATCACGCTGAGGCATTTGGAACGTGAAGGGCTCGTGTCGAGGGCGATATCGGGCGGGGTCGCGGTCTTCTCGGCAACGCGGTGAGCGGTTCATCCCGCGAGGATGATACGCACGTCCATCACGTTGGTCCGGGTGGGGCCCGTCTGCACCAGGTCGCCCAGCTTCTCGAAAAAATGATACGAATCGTTGCGCGCCATGAAGTCCGAAGCCTCCAGCCCGTCGCGGCGCGCCCTCGTCACGGTGTTTCCGTCGGCGTACGCGCCCGCGGCGTCGGTGGGGCCGTCGGTCCCGTCCGTCCCCGCGCTCCCCACGAGCACACCGGGCAGTCCCTCGATATCCGCTGCCGCGTGCAGTGCGAACTCAGCATTCCTGCCGCCGAGCCCATCGCCATGTACCATAACCGTGCACTCGCCGCCGCTCAGGACGCAGGCGGGCGGGAGCACCGGGTCGCCCGCGCGTACTATCTCCCGGGCGATGCGCGCGTGCCTGCGGGCGATATCGGCCACGTCCCCATCCGTTAAGTCCTTGAGGGTGATGGTCGCGTAACCCAGGATTTTTGCCTTCTCTTCCGCCGCCCGCAGCGCCAGCGCGTTCGACGCGATGATGGCATGATGGATTCCCCCG
>JAGODF010000212.1 GCA_017998375.1 Spirochaetota bacterium | reverse complement strand
CGAGCGCGACACGATGGCCATGCGGCCCGAGGTGGGCGAGGGCGTATCGACGAGGGGGCCGGTGAAGAAGAGGAGCGGCATTCCGGGATCGTCCCAGGAAAGGCGTATCGAGCGTGAGAGGTAGTACCCCGCAAGTCCCTTGCCGCCGATGAACTTTTCGTACAGCGCGGCGGAAGGCTCCTCGATGCGCGAGGTTGTATCGGACAAATTAATATGAAGAATTTTACCGCGCCAGCCGTGCATTGCTTACCGCGGTCACGCGTAGATCAGGTTCACGCCGGTCGAGCTGGTGGAAACGCGGAGCTCGTAGATTGCGTCGTACATCTCGCCGTCCATCGTGTAGCGGAAGAGGTCCTTCGATTCGATGTGGACCTCCTTCACGAGGTCGTCGAAATGGTTGGGATCGTCGATGCGCACGCCCGAATAGAGCCGGAAGATCTGCGTGAGGAAATCGACAGGCCGGAGCGCGGAGCAGATGAACTGGAAGCTTCCCGACTCCTCCAGTGCGCGCGAGCCGGGATTGAAGCCCAGGCCCACCGTGGGAATGGTGAGGCCGACGCATCCCAGTATGTTCTTCCGTTTCCACGGCGCGCCGTTGATGGAAATCTTTCCCTCGAACGGAGCGAAATAGCGGCGCGCCTCCTTCGACTTCGGGTCGCGGAGCGCCGTGATCATCCGCGTGAGCACCTCGAACGCCTTGTGCGGCGTGTACTCGCCCATCTGGTAGTAGAGGTCCATGTAGGTGGTGATGATGCCGCAGCCGAAGATCACGCAATAGCGGTCCTCGATCTTGATGAGATTCCGTTTCATGAGGAGCGGTGCGCCGCCTTTCCGTACGAGCGACGTGAAGCGCGTCACGATGTCCATGCCGTCGCCGGCGAGGCCTATCGACTCGGCGATGGTGTTGATGTGGCCCGCCTTCATAAGGAGGATGGGCGGGATCTCGCCGCCACGGTATACCGTCTTGAAGCGCGACACCACGTGGTGGAAGGATCCGTTACCCCCCGACACGATGAGATACTTCATGCCCCCTGCGCGGAACTCCTCTGCGATTTTGTAGATGTCGTCGACGCTGCTCGCGATCCACACGGCGGGATTAAGGGCCCGCGCCTCGGCCTCGAGGCGGCGTGCAACGGCGCCCGCGTCGTCCCTGTTCTTCGCGGCCGCGGGATTAATGAGGATGCCGGCCTGCCTTTTTCTCCTGATACCGAACATCGCCCCCTCCTACACGTATACCAGGCGGACGCGCGGCCCCGCCTCGAGTTTCAGTTCGTCGGTCGCTTCGTAGAGATCGCCGTCCATCATGTACTGGAACTGCCGCGGGCCCTTCACGAGCAGCACCGAGGCGATGTCGTCGTAATGGCGCGGGTGATGGATGGGTGTTCCCGTTTTCAATTTCCAGACGCGCGTCACCACCTCGAAGGGCTTCAGCCCGGTAGCCAGGACATGGAACGTCCGGTCCTTCTCGTAGGCGCGGTAGAGAATTTTAAAGCCAATGCCCACGCTCTCCACGGTGGCTGCCAGCACCCCGAGGAAATCACGGAACGGCACTTCCTTCCCATCGATGAACACGGCGGCGTTGAGCCGTTTGAAAAGGCCGTTGTTGCTATGGAAGATTCCCTTGGCGATACCGCCCGCCGCGACCTTCACCGCCTTCCAGGGACCGGTGTCTCCTCCCCGGTAATACTCGACGAGAAAGTTCGACGTGATGCCCAGTCCGAAGAGGAAACCGTACTTGTCGCCGGTCTTCATGGTGTCGCGGTGATAGAGCTTCACCTCGCCGCCCACGTCGATGCGCTCGATGAGCCTGGTGAGGATTTCCGGGCCGGTCCCCTTCAGGTTGATGGAGCGCGATATGGTGTCCATGGTCCCGCCCTTGAGGATGACGAGCGGCGGCAGTTCCCCGTCACGGTAAACCTGGATAAAGCGCGAGAGCACGTGGTGGAGCGTTCCGTCGCCGCCGCATACGCCGAGATATGCGATCCCCATGCGCTTGAACTCCTCGGCCACGGTGAAAACCTCGTCCAGGCTGCGCGTGGCGCGCACCTCCACGTGGTTTCCCCCGATACGACGGTAGAGGTCGGCGGGGTTGACCTTCATTGTGCGGTTCTTCTTCGCGTGCGGATTGATGATGATGCCGATTTTTTTCATCTGTGGTGTTCCGACCCTGCCGCGCCTGTCGCGCGATATGCATCCCTATCCCGGGCGAACCAGCTTGTAAAGTACTTTATGCGGGTGGTTGTCAAAAGAATGTGCGGGAGCGATGGGCCCGCGGAACGCACGGGCCCGGTTGCTTTCTAGTTGACGGATTGCCCGAACATGCATACAATCAGCATGGTGCCAGTCTGATCTTCCAGGATGACATAATGAGCGGTTCAGAAAACAAACATCACCGTATATACCGCGCTTGTGTTGTACTATGTACCTTCATCGCCGTGGCGATATCGGCCACCGGGTGCGGCGGCGGACGCCATGGGAGTCCGAAAGCCGCGAGAGGCCTCCTTGATTTAAGCGCCTGGAATTTTAACGAGCGAGGCATGGTGGCCCTGGACGGGGAGTGGGAATTTCACTGGAGGAAGCTCCTTTCTCCGTCGGACTTCTCCGGTCCCAGGCCGCCGGCGCCGGACTCGTACCTTTCCGTTCCGGGAATCTGGAACGGTACGTTGATAGGCGGCGCGGCGATAGATGGCAGGGGATACGCCACCTACAGGCTGAAGGTGCGCCTTGGCGGTGCGACGGGCGACCTGGGGTTCAAGCTCCTTGACGCGGCCACGGCGTACCGCATGTGGGTGAACGGGGTGCCCGTCGCGTCCAACGGCGCGGTGGGCGAATCGCCCGAAACAGCTTGGCCCCAGTATCTGCCGGTCGTGGTGCGCATCCCCGGACATGCGGTGGCGGGGGATGCCGGCCCGCGGGAACTCGATATCGTGATCCAGGTGTCGAACTGGATTCACCGCAAAGGCGGGCTCTGGGAAAGCGTGAGGCTCGGCCGCTTCGACCAGGTGATTTCATCCCGGGAGATCAGCGTGGCCCTGACATTCTTTCTGTCGGGCGTCATCATCATCATGGGGCTGTACCACCTGGGGCTCTACCTGCTCCGGCGCGAGGAGATTGCCACGCTCCTGTTCGCGGTACTCGCCCTGTTCATGAGCATGCGCTCCCTTATCATCAACGATCGCATCTTCGTCCACTGGTTTCCCTCCATCCCGTGGACCTGGCTGACGAGCGTCGAGTACATCACCGCGTACTGCTATATCGTGGTCATCGCCATGTTCGTCCGCGCCCTTTACGGCGAAGAGCTGACGCGCAGGGCGATGATCGTCATCGGTTCGATCGGCACTCTCTACGGCATTATATTCATCGTGTCAAACATCGGTTTTTTCTCCCGCTTCAAGCCGGCATTCGATATCTACGTCCTCCTCGGCGGCCTCTATGTGATTTACAGCCTCGGCAGGTCGTCGATGAAAAAGCGCGAGGGGGCATGGATCGCCCTCGGCGGGATGTCCGCCCTCTACTTCACGGGGATCAACGACGTGCTGTACAACGCGCAGATTATCAACACCACGAACATCGCGCCCGTGGGGCTCTTTATCTACATCCTGTCGCAGTCCCACCTGCTGTCGCGGCGTTTCGCCAGCGCGATGAAATCGGTGGAAAGGATGAGCGGGCAGCTCGCCGATCTCAACGTGAACCTGGAACGCAAGGTGCTGGAACGGACGGAGGAGCTGCAGGCCGCCTTCGAGGAACTCGAGGCGATGAACGACCAGCTGGTGGAGACGCAGAACGCGATGATGGGAGAGCTGGAGCTCGCACGGAGGATACAGCGCCAGCTCATCCCCCAGGCGACGCCGGCGAATTTCCGCATCTGCGCGCACTATCTTCCAATGGAGCTCGTGGGGGGGGATTTTTTCGATTACATTCACTTCCGTGAACAGAACCGGATCGGCATATTCTTAAGCGACGTCTCCGGCCACGGCGTGCCCGCGGCGCTCATCACGTCGATGATGAAAAGCTTCATCCTGGAAGCGGGGGCGAAAAAGGAGAGCCCCGCCCAGATGCTTGGATATCTCAACGAAAACCTCAAGATGTACGCGGGCGGTAACTTCATCACCGCGTTTTACTGCATTTACGACAGCGGCTCCCGGACGATCGTCTACTCCAACGCGGGGCACAATCCGCCCCTTATAGTCTCCGGGGGCGTCGTGAGCCATCTCGACCAGGTGAAAACAGTGCCCCTGGGAATCATGACGAACGAGGAGATCGAGCGCCGCGGGAAGCAGTTCAGGGACTGCGCGGTGCGGGCCGAGGATAATTCGCGCCTGTTCCTGTACACGGATGGACTCACTGACGTGCAGAGCGAGGAGGACCCGTCCGTCTATTTCGGCGATACCGTGCTGACCGACTTTATATCCGGGAGCGTGAGACTCGCGCCGCAGGATCTCGTGTACGAGCTGATGAAAAAGCTCCGGGAGTTCCAGCGGCACGATCACTTCAAGGACGATATATGCGTCATCTGCATGGACCTGTAGCGAAAGGAAACCCGCCGTCGCGGCGAGCTGTGAAAACCGCGCACGATCAGGCCTCGAATTCATGAGCGTGATTCTCGGCATAGGCGGCGTGACGCTGGACCGCGTGGGATACATTCCCCGCATGCCGGGCTGGGACGAGGTTGAATATCTCACGTCGCTCGATGTCCGGCAGGGGGGGATGGCGGCCACCGCGATGATGGCCGCGGCGCGCCTGGGCGCCGACGCGGAGTATATGGGCGGCGTGGGCGATGATGAAGAGGGCGCCCTGGTCCTCGGCGAGTTCCGTCGCGGCGGCGTCAGGTCGGAGCGGGTGAAGGTTTTTCGCGGCGGCAGGACGCCGGTCTCCTTCGTCCTGGTGCGCGATCCCGGTGGGGAACGCACCATCATGCACCATGGCGGCGTGCAGGAGCGCTCGTCCCTGGAAATGAATGATATCAACCTTGAAGGCGTGGGCTTTCTCCACCTGGACGGCTACTGGTTCGACACGGCGCTTGCTGCCGCCGGGAATGCACGGCGCCGGGGTATCGTGGTAAGCGTGGATCCGAGCACGAGCGTTACGCGCGAAAAGGCGGAGGCGCTCTTCCCGCTGGCGGATTATATCATCCCATCGAAAAAATACGCGGAGAGGCTGACCGGGGAACGCGATCCGGAAAAGGCGGCGGTAGCGTTGCTCGGTTACGGAGCAGCGGCAGTTATCATTACCATGGGGCGCGAGGGGTGTTTGGTGACGGAACGAGAGGCGATGGAATGGATTCCGGCGCTGCCCGTGGAGGCCGTTGACACGACGGGTGCTGGTGACGTGTTTCATGGCGGATTCGTGTACGCGCTTTCAATCGGAAGCGACCTGTTCGGTGCGGTGCGTTTCGCGTCGGCCGCTGCCGCGCTGAAATGCTCGAGGCCCGCGACGCTTCCGACTCGTGAGGAAGTGGAGCGCCTTCTTCCGGCACAGGGATGATAGGTGGGTAGAGACACGGTGGAGCGATCCAGAATCCGGGTAGCGGGTGGATATTTGGAAGAGGCAGCTGGGGTCGGGCGGTTTTAGTTCAGCGGGGGAGGGTGTGTAATTATCCGGCTGGGGATTCCCCAGTATATGACCCAGCATTCAATATCGTCGATGAATATTTGGTTAATTGCGTAATTCCGATAGCGATAGTTATCCGTGTTCTTCTGCATTAATATTAGCAATTCATCCAGATAGTGTTCAACGGCATGCGCAATAATGTGAGACAGCGAAAGCCCGGACACCTTCTTCACATCAAAGAAAAACCCATACTCATCCCTTCTTACCCGAATATGCATCCGTCTCCACTTCCGGTCCGCGCGTCTCGGCTGGTACCTGGTCCTGATCCAGTCGCCATGCAGCTTCCGCATCTTTTTCGATGCATGATTCACGAGCGACGATACAACCCGGCTCCTGGAAGTGCCGGTCCTCTCCGCCGCATCGTCCAGCTTGTCGAAAATGTCCTGAAAAACACAGATCGTCGTATCCGTTATCACGCGCTTTCTCCGGCGGATGTCCCGCGTAATAAGTACGACTCCCGGCGCCGTGAAATGAAATTTTTTTCCGACAGCCGCCCGTCACTTCTGCATAATCTTCACAAATTCATCAAATCGTCCCTTGTCCTGGGCCACCTTGATGCCCATCTCGACGACGCTCTGGGGTGTCACTGGGATCTCCTCTCTCTCGACAAGCGAGAGCGCCTCCGCAGGGCAGCCCGTCACGCAAAGCCCGCAGCCGATGCATTTCGCCGTGTCGACTACCGCGACACCGTTTTTCATTTCGATCGCTTTCACCGGGCAGCGCTCTTCGGCGCAGACGGCGCAGCCTGTGCAGGCGCCGTCATCCACCCTCGCCTCGAATCGGCTCGGCTCGAAGGCGTGGGGGTGGTTAAGCTCGGTTCGGCCCCGGAGCACGGTGCAGCAGCAGGGGCAGCAGTTGCAGATGACCGTGGCACGGTCCTGGCTGTTGTTGCTGGTGTGCACCAGCCCCGCCTCGTCGCTCCGCCGAAGCGCGTCCATCGCTTCCTCCCTGCTCGCATTCCATGCGTAGCCGCGCTCCACCAGGAACTCCGCGGCGCCGTCGAAGATGAGGCATACATCTTTGGGTTTATCGCACTTCGCCACGCTCGTGCGGCAGGCGCACTGCGTCAGAGCGATATAGCTCGAGTTCTCAATCAGGTGTTTCACTTCCTCGAACGGGTGTACGCGATTTTTTGGCGATACCGCTTTCTGCACCGCGACCACGCGCATGAGTGGAGTGGGATTCCCGCTGAAGGACGAACCCAGCGCCTCGTGGTGATACTTCTCCCAGAGCCCGCCGAGCTTTTCGTGCATCGGGGAGCCGCCGCCCTTCATGAAGGGAAACTCGAAGAGCCCGGGAATGGTGGGCACCAGCCCGTACTGCATGTCGCTGCCTTTCCTCTTCGCGTAGATGATCGCCTTGTCCGCCATGCCTTCCAGCAGTTTCAACGCGGCGTCCGGTGAGAGCGACGCGTCCTTCGCGATATCGGCGACGGACCGCGCCTTGAAGCTCATGGCCAGGGCGATACCGGCCTCCTCCGGCGTGAAGAGCGTCTTCAGTATTTCGATGAACGTGTCAGTCTTCGGCGCGGTCGACGGGTGCGTGTCGAGTATTTTCTGAAGCTGTTCGTAGCTGTCCATATCATCCTCCGGATTTCGTGTGTCCTTTCACGCGCCCCGGCGCTTCGGGTGCTTTCATGCTGCCGCTGATTTTTTCAAGCATGGAAAACAGAGCCTCCAGTTGGCCGTCCGACAGATCCGCGAACAGGCGCGCATTCATCCTGTCCGATATCGCCCTGAATTTTTCCATGGTCTTCAGTGCTTTCGCGGTGGGCGATACGAGCGACGCGCGGCCGTCCGCGGGATCCTTCACCCTTTTGAGATACCCGTGTTTCTCCAGGCTCTTCACCGCTCCCGTGATGGTGGACTTGTCCTTGTAGGTGTGGC
>JAGODF010000211.1 GCA_017998375.1 Spirochaetota bacterium | reverse complement strand
TGCAGAAGATCTGGGACGAGATGTCCGCGTTCCAGTCCGAGGCGGGCCGCCACGAGAAATCGATTGCGCACTGGCGTGAGCGCGCCACGAAATCCTCGGGTGACGTCGAGGCCCTCCGAGGAGAGATTAAAAAGCTTAGCGCGCGGATAAAAGAACGCGAGCTGGAGCTTGCCGACTGCGAGGCGCAGATAAAGAAACTCGACGCGCGCAGGGGCCTGCTTAAAACAGAGAAGGAGCTCGGGGCGCTTGAGCACGAGCTGGCGCTCCAGCAGGGGAAAAAGGGCGCAGCGGAGGAGGAACTCATCAACGCCATGGACCGGCTCGAGTCCCTGGAGAACGAGCTCGCGGCGAAGACCGCCGAGAACGAATCGGTCCAGTCACAGGCGAAGGACGATATCGCCACGCTGGAAGGGAAGATCGCCGACTGCCGGGGTAAGGCAGCCGCGCTCCAGGAGCGTTTCGAAGGGCGATTGAACGACCTCCAGGCCGATTTCCGCTCGAAGTTCCGAAAGATCATATCGGCGAAAGAGGGGAAGGCTATCGCCCTCCTGGACGATAACACCTGCGGCGTGTGCCACACCTCTATACCCGTCCAGATGGCCATCGAGGCTTCCAGGAACGACAAGATAATGAACTGCACCAACTGCGGAAGGTTCCTGTACGGGCGGTTGTAAGAAGCGACGATTTCACTTGTGTAAGGCAAATACAATGTTACTGAACGTGGAAAGGGTGCTGAAAATGCTGGCCGAGGGGAAATCGGCGGAGAAAATCGCCGAAACGGCCGGCGTGGATGCGGGCGATGTGCATGCGATCATCGGTGAGGCGCTGAAGATCGTCATGGACCACGACAAGGCCCGGGCGAGAAGGAAGTTCACGCTGAAGAAAAGCTCCTCGGGAAAGGACTACGGCGCCACTCGTGAAACAGCCGAGGATGATGTCTTCGACGGGGCGGACCTCACCGTGGTGCCCATCGACTCGGTCCTCACCATCTACACCGACGGCGCCTCCAGCGGCAATCCCGGCCCGGCGGGTATAGGCCTGGTGATTTTCGACAACAACGACCGGCAGGTGGGAAAGGTCTCCCAGTACATAGGCGTCCAGACCAACAACTTCGCGGAATACACCGCGGTGATAAAGGCGCTCCGGATCGCGGCGTACTTCAGGGCGAAGGTCGTGCGTATCCGCACAGACTCCGAACTGGTGGTGAAGCAGATCAACGGTGAATACAAGGTGAAAAACGAGAACATACGGCCCCTCTACGACACGGTCATGGATATAAAGAAGAACGTCGGCGAGGCGCGGATAGAGCACGTCTCCCGCAGCGTGAACGACAAGGCGGACTACCTGGCGAAGAAGGCGGCGGAGAGCCGCGGCGCCGAATGAAGCAGAACTGGTCGCTGAAGAGCGGGAACGGTGATGCCGCAGGGAACATCGCCGCGGCGCTTTCCATCAACCCCGTCATCGCCTCGATCATCTCCCGGCGGAACATCACCACTCCCGCCGACGCGTACCACTTCCTCCATCCGCGCCTCTCGGGCCTCCACAGCCCCTTCCTGATGCATGGCATGGATGACGCGGTGCGGAGGATCAGGCGCGCCATCGACGAAAATCAGACCGTGGCGCTCTTCTCGGACTCTGACCTGGACGGCCTCACGTCCCTCACGACGCTCGTCACCCTCTTCCGGAAGCTCGCCCCGGAGCTTACGGTGCGCACCAGGTATCCCCGGAACGGCGAGCAGTACGGACTTACAAACGCGGTGATAGACGAGCTCCGAGGGCTCGGAGCGACGCTCCTTATCACGCTTGATTGCGGGACCCGCGACGTTGATGAAATCGCGTACGCCGCCGCGTCGGGCATGGACACGATAGTATGTGATCACCACGAGCCGGACGACCGGCTTCCCGGCGCAACAATCGTCAATCCCCGGTTGCGCGAATGCCGGTATCCCTTCAAGGAACTTGCAGGCGTGGGTGTCGCGTTCAAGCTGTGCCACGCGGTCCTCATGAGCTATCTGCCCGGATACTCCCGGACGTTCCTCGTGGTCGCCGGGGAAGCCGGCGCGTTCCAGTGCGCGGTCGTGGTGAACGGCGCCGTTGAACGCACTGCAGGCTGCGCGACACCGGGGGAGGTTGCCGCGCTGGCAGAGGGGGCTCACGCGGTCATGTGCCTTGGCTGCGGCGCTTCCATGGACGCGCTGCGCGAGCGCCTTCCCGATGTGAAATGGTATGACCTGGAGCGTGAGGCGGCGTCCCTCTTGAAGAGCCTCGGCCTCGATGGTGACGGCCGGTCAATGGAAAAGTTCTTTGCCGTGCGACGCGACATTTCGGCTTCCGGTATCGACATGGCCCTGCGCATCTTCCGGGAACTGCAGTATCGCAGGTCGCCCAAAGTCCTCGATTTCAACAACGGCATTTTGAGCTACGTCGCACTGGGCTCCATCGCCGACATTGTTCCGCTTTCCGGGGAGAACCGGATAATGGTCCACTACGGCCTGGAATCGCTGAAGTCGACGGACCATGAGGGGCTGGCGCTCCTCCTGGACAACCGGCGGGTGAATACAAGGACCATCGGCTGGCACGTGGCGCCAGTGCTGAACGCCCCCGGAAGGATGGGCAAGGCCGATTACGCCGCGGACCTGCTCCTGGGGAGGAACGGCGGAGGCATGCGCCGCCTCATGGATGAAATCACCAGCCTGAACGAGATGCGCAAGAGCATCGTCGCGGGCCATTTCGGCGATTTCATGAAGAGCCTGGAATCCGGCGCCTTCGATGCCGCCGCCCCACTGGTCTTCGCGGAGATACACGCACCCGAAGGCGTCGCGGGCCTCATCGCCAACCGGATAGCCGATACGGTGAACAGGCCCGTGATCGTCGTGTCCCGCCCCGGAGAGGGGGGGCTTCTGAAGGGGAGCGGGAGGGTGAAGGGCAATTTAAACTTTTTCGCCTGCGTGGAGCCCCTGTCCGAACTGTTTGAAAAGATCGGCGGTCACGCCCACGCATTCGGATTCACCGTCCGGGAGGAGATGATAGGCGAGGTGAAGCGCCGCCTGGAGGAAGCACTGGCGAACTGCGTCATCGAGGCGGACACGGTGGAAATAGACCACGAACTGACGATCGGCGAGATCACAACGGGTTTCATCAGCGAGCTTTCGAGGCTGGAGCCCTACGGCAACGGGAACGAGGAGCCGGTGTTTCTCACCAGGCGCGCAGCGGTGCGGAACTTTTCCCGCCTCGGCGGCGACAGGCAGCATGGGAAGTACCTGTTTTCGGGAAACGGTGAGCTGGAGGCGCTGGGCTGGGGAATGGGGGACGAGATGGAACGCTGCGCGGAAGGGGGTGCCGTGGACATCATCTACAGGCTGGAGATCTCGCATTTCAACGGGCGGACCTCGCCTCGCATAATACTGATCGACATTTCCCCTTCGGATTGATGATGCTTCCCCGCTGACAGGGGACGCGCAGGGATCACTGCACGCCGGTGAGTATGAGTTCCACCCTGTCGGCTTTCTGGGCCCTGCCGGTGAGCGTCACTTCAGCGGCATCTCCCGCGCCTTTCGTGGTAACCCGCCGGGCGGCGATGCCCCTCAACGACTTGATGTACGCGCCCACCGCGTCCGCTTTCTGGATGGATTTCGCGTTGTCGGCGTCGGCCAGGCGCGTGTGTCCGACGACGAGGACCGTGCTTCGCGGCGCCATGTTTATGACCGCGCCAATCGCGTCGAGACTTTTCTTCCCGGGCGCGGAGATTTCCAGCTTGTCGCCTTCGAAGAGCTGTGAGTCCAGCAGATAGCGCTGGTGGAGCTGTCCTTCCTTCGCGAGCCCGGCCTGGAGAAGCGCCATTTTTAACGCGGCTCTGCGGCCGGCCCCGTCTGCGAGATCCTTGAATATCTTCCTTTCGATGCGTGCCTTCTTGTTCTTCGCGAAGCGGTACCGGGCTATGGCAATGGTGGTTTCCGTTTCCACCAGGGCCATGACTGCGAAATACGACGCGTTGGCGTAGTCGCGTTCTTCGGAGAACTGGTACTGCGCCGTGTCGAGGTAGACCCTTGCGTCGTAGTAGTTCTTGTGGGGGATGAACCGCCTGATAAGGTCGCTTTTCTCCAGAGATTCCATTGCCTTCTGGGCGGCGTCTATATCCGATTTCGCCTCGGACCTGTTCGCGGCCGCCGCCTGGGAAGCGACACCGGCAACCAGGAGGACCGCCAGCGAGAGAAGTATCGGCCTGAATATGCGATGCGCGATCACGGGATTCATTTGTCCTTCTGCTTTTCCGCGAGTTCGAGCTCTATTTCAGCGTGGACCATCTTCCGCCGTTCGTCGATGAGGCGGAAATGGGCGGAGGCTTTCTTCAGCTCGTAAAACGCCAGGTCGCGTTCGTTTTCGGATAGATATCTTTTCGCCGCATTGAGATACTGCGCGGCCCTCTGCAATTCCCGGGCCGCGTAGTTGCCGGCGCCGGGCTTCTTCATCGCGTCATCCAGCTCGGACTCCACATCCAGGAGGAACTTTTTCACTTCGCTTTCCGGGTGCCTGTCGGCGAAGGCGGGGAAACGCCCCGTTACCTGGAGGGCCAGTATCATTGCGAGAAGGGCGGCAAGTATCAAGCGGTTCTTTTTCATGGTGTGTGAGGTCCGGAATAATCATCCTGTTCTCGTCCCGGCATGTTTGGAAAGTAGTGAAAAAGGCCGGCAAGTCAACAAATATTTGACGGAAAAATTTTTTTTGTTCTTTGAATAAATATTTGACTTAATAAAGCGCGACTATCATAGTATGGGCGCGATGGGGAATTACAGCCGCCTTTTTGCGCGGAAAAACAATGGAAGGTCGGCGGTAGACCGTTATGAAAATTGAAATAAAAGAAAGCGACGACCTGGTCGGCATAGTGGTCAACGGCGACATCGAGATGATGACGATCAAGGAGTTCAAGGAAAAGCTCTTTGATATCGGCCAGAACGTCAACAAGGACGTGGAGCTGGACCTCTCGAGCGTGGACTATATCGATTCCTCCGGCGTCGGCGTCCTCATCAGCCTCATGAAGCTCCAGAAGAAAAAGGGGAAAAGCTTCAAGATCGCGAAGGTGAGTTCCCAGGTGATGAACGTTCTCCAGCTGAGCTCCCTCTCCGACGTGTTCAACCTCTGAACCGCGATGCGGCGTCCCGTATTCATCAAATTCACCTTTTGCTCCATCACACAACGTGCCGCCGGTTATGCCGGCGGTAACTGTTATCTGGAGGGAGGTTTGCGTACATGAACGCTGACTCCATCCGCGTGGGAACTGGCTTTGACGTGCATCCCTTGTGCGAGGGCCGTCCCTGCGTCATCGGCGGGGTGGTGATGGACCATCCCCGGGGGCTCGCGGGGCACTCCGACGCCGACGTGCTCCTCCACGCGATCATCGACGCGCTTTTAGGCGCCTCCGGCCTGGGCGATATCGGCACGCTCTTCCCCGACAGCGACGCGGCGTACAAGGATATAAGCAGCCTGACGCTCCTGGAAAAGGTCTACTCCGGTCTTAAGGAGAGGGGTGTTGCCATCATCAACATCGACTCCGTGGTGATCTGCGAGGAGCCGAAGATAGCCCCGAGCGCCGGCCTGATGAAACAAAACATCTCCGCGGCCCTCGGGGGCCTGGACCCGAAAAGGATAGGCATCAAGGGGAAGACCGCGGAGAAGCTCGGCTTCACCGGGAGAAAAGAGGGCATCGCCGCGCAGGCGGTCTGCCTGGTCCGGCTCGGGTAACCGCCGCGCCGTCCCGCCGCCTGTATCCGCCTCAATTCCGTGCGCATGAAAGCGCGGATTCGAATCCGCGCCTTCCCCGCGTCATCCCGCAATATACTTGACAATGGGGCCGGGTGGCGACATGTCAGGTAGATACTCTACTGACGGGTGAAGGAAATGATCAATAACGACATTGAGCTATTGAAGAGGGGCGTCGAGGAGATAATCCCCGTGGAGGACTTCGAGAAAAAGATAGAGAAGTCCACCAGGGAACAGAGGCCCCTGGTCATCAAGGCCGGTTTTGATCCCACGGCGCCGGACATCCACCTGGGCCACGCGGTGCTGCTCCGGAAGATGCGCCACTTCCAGCAGATGGGCCACACCGTGGTATTCCTCATCGGCGACTTCACCGGGATGATAGGCGATCCTTCCGGGCGCTCGGTGACCCGCAAGGCCCTCACCCGGGAACAGGTCCTGGAAAACGCCGAGACCTACAAGCGCCAGGTCTTCAAGATCCTCGACAGGGAAAAAACGAAGGTCGTGTTCAACTCCGAGTGGTGCGCCGGGATGACGTTCACCGACGTCCTCTCGCTCACGGCGAAATACAACGTGGCGAGGATGCTCGAACGGGACGACTTCGACAAGCGCTACAAGGGCGGGGTTCCCATCACCATTTTGGAGTTCCTCTATCCGCTCGTCCAGGGATACGATTCTGTGGCGCTGAAGGCCGACGTGGAGCTCGGCGGCACCGACCAGAAGTTCAACCTCCTGGTGGGGCGCGACCTCCAGCGGGAATACGGCCAGGAACCCCAGGTGATCATGACGGTGCCGCTCCTGGTGGGCCTCGACGGCGTCCAGAAGATGAGCAAATCCCTTAACAACTACATCGGTATCAACGAGCCCCCCCGGGAGATCTTCGGGAAGGTGATGTCGATATCCGACGACCTGATGTTCCTCTACTACGACCTGGTCACCGACGTTCCCAAGAAGGAGATCGCCGCGTTCCGGTCGGGCATCGCCGACGGCTCCGTCCATCCCAAGAGCGTGAAGGTCCGCCTGGCGAAGGAGATCTGCGCCCAGTTCTACGACGCGGACACCGCGGACAGGGCCGAGGCCGAGTTCAACAAGATCTTCGTCAAGAAGGACCTCCCGGACGAGGTGGCGGATTTCGCCGTGCCGGCGGGGGAACTGAAGGACGGAAAAATATGGCTCGTGAAGCTCATGGTGCTGTCCGGCCTGGCGGGATCGAACGGGGAGGCGCGGCGCCTCATCAAGGGCGGCGGGGTTTCCCTCGACGGGGAAAAGGTTTCGGACGAGGAGCGGGAGATCGCCTTTCCCGGGGAGTACATGCTGAAAGTGGGGAAACGGCGCTTCCTGCGCGTCCAGGGGCAGGCGTGAAAATAAAATCTCTTGTTTTCTGTAACCGGTGACGGCAAGGAATGTCAGACATTAATGATATCGCGGTTGTGGACCGGGTCCTGGGGGGCGACGTGGATGCCTTCTCGGAGCTCATCACGAAATACCAGGACAGGGTATTCCGGTACGTCTACGCGAAGTTCGGGAACCGGGACGAGGTGATGGACATCACGCAGGACATATTCATAATGACGTTCGAGTCGCTGGACAAGTTCAGGAGGGAGTCCAAGTTCTCGACCTGGCTCTTCAGCATCATGGTGAACTACTGCAAGAACCACCAGAAAAAGGCGAACCGTTTCCGCAGCGTCTCCATCGACAGGACGGAGGCGGACGACTTCGAGTTCCAGCTCACCGACGAGAGGGAGAACACCGAGGAGCAGGTAATAGACCGGGATTCCCTGCGGATCGTCAAGGAGGAGCTCTTCAAGCTTTCCGACGATTACC
>JAGODF010000210.1 GCA_017998375.1 Spirochaetota bacterium | reverse complement strand
CATCTCCTAGATAGCGGGAAGAAGAGCCGCGCCGGCGATGGGCATCTACGGAATCGCGAAGGCGGGCATCGAGATGCTCACCAGGGTGCTCGCGGCGGAGCTTGCGCCCCTCAACGTGCAGGTCAACGCCGTGGCACCCGGCATGGTGAAGACGGATTTCAGCAAACCGTTCTGGTCGAACGACGGCATCCGCGACATGCTGGTGCGCGCCATCCCCATGGGAAGGATCGCCGAGATGTACGACGTGGTGCACCCGGTGCTCTTCCTCGCATCGGACGGCGCCGGTTTCATCACCGGCCAGACGTTGATGGTGGACGGCGGCGCCACGGCCGTGTGACGTCTGCCGGATCTCGATTGCCGGGAAGGCGCGAATATATATTCGCGCTTTCTGCATTTCACCCGTGCTTGATTTTCAGCGCCAGGATTATCCCGCCCAGTACCAGCACCACGGAGTTGGCGATGATCACCGGCCAGGACCGTATCATCACCCCGTAGACCGCCCAGAGAAACACCCCCGCGCAGAATGCGATGAACATCGCCAGCGAGATATCCTTCGTTGACCGCGTCTTCCAGGTTTTGATCACCTGCGGCAGGAATGACAGCGTGGTGAGCGTCGCGGCGATGTATCCGACTATGGTATCAGCGGTCATGAAAAAGCCCTCCGTCCCGGGAGGGCACTCTCACACTTCCCCGCACCGTGTCAACACAATGACGGGCCGATTCAGCTCTTCAGCACCCGGAGCACCGCTGCCGGGCTCGTGCTCGCGTTGATGAGCACGCGGGTGCCGCTCTTGGAAAGGATCTGGTCCTTGGTGAGTGCGACCATCTCCTCGGCGACGTCAGCGTCGCGGACCAGGCTCGAGGCAAACTGGACGTTGGTGTGCGTGTTCATCAGCCCTTCCGCGGCTTTTTCCAGCCGGCTGTAGGCCGCGCCAAGGTCAGCCCTCTGGCGGGTGAGCATCTCGATGGAGCGATCTATCAACCCGATGGCCTCGTTCGACCCATCTGCGGTGCGGAGATCGGCGTTCATCGCCTGTGCCGCGCCGCGTAGCCGGAGCCCCCGGGCGGTCATGGTCTGGATATACACGCGCTCCTTGTGGTGCATGTTCGCGCCGATGTGGAACCACATGCTGGAATGCCTGCTCTGTCGCCCCAGCCCCCCCAGGAGTATTTTCGCGCCGTTGTACTCGGCGGAAGATGCGATGCGGTCCACCTCGTCGATGAGCTGGGAGACCTCGGCCTGGATGAATATCCGCTCTTCGTCCGAGTTCGTCCCGTGGGATGACTGCACCGCCAGGGTGCGTATCCGCGTGAGGATTTCCCCGGTCTGCGCGAGGTACCCCTCGGCAGTCTGGATGAACGAGATGCCGTCCTCGGCGTTGCGCTCCGCCTGGCGCAGGCCCCGTATCTGCCCCATCATGACTTCAGAGAGTGCGAGACCGGCGGCATCGTCCCCGGCGCGGTTGATACGCAGTCCCGATGCGACTTTTTCCGATGTTTTCTCGATGTCCCAGTTCTTGAACTTGAGCAGGCGGTCCAACCGCAGGGCGTTGATATTGTTGTTGATGATCATGGCGCATTCCTTTGCTGAATACCAGTGTGCCGGAACACTGCTCCGCATTGCAGCCCGTAAAGGCCGCGCCGCCAGGTCCCGCGGGTTTTTTTGTATATACATCCCATTCACAGTATCGGCAGTCACGGCTTGAAAGTTTAATTTTTGTGAAAAAAAATTTATTCTTGCCTTCCTTCGCGCGCGGGTATATGAGTGTAGCCGCAGGGAACGCCATGGAAAATTACTATAAAAACCTTCTCTTTTACCTCCCCGACGTCGTGTATCAGATAGACGCCGAGGGCAAGTTCACCTACATAAACGATTCCATACGAAAGCTGGGCTATGATCCGGCGGAATTGGTGGGTGGCAGCTTCGATGTCATCATCGCCGGGGAGGACCGCCAGTCCGTGAACCTGCTCCACTTCAGTTCACACTTGGCGTCGGGCACGGAGATATCCCCCGCCCCGAAGTTCGTCAACGAGAGGCGCACTGGCGCCAGGATCACGAAGAACCTCGCGGTGAAACTTCTGCCCAAGGACGGCGCGACCGACGCGGGGGACACTGTGCCCGGCGAGGTTTTCGCCACGGGGATGTACGATGAAGTGACGCCGGGCATGCAGGTCTACTCGGGCACCATCGGCATCATCCGGTTCACGGGTAACGAGCACAAATCGCTGAAGAACCTCCAGAGGATGGAACAGCATTACCGCGTACTGCTGGAAAACTCCTTCGAGATCATCGCCATCCTCGCCCACGACGGAACCATTCTCTACGTGAGCAACTCCGTGGAAAGAAACATCGGCTTCAACTCCATGGAGGTGATAGGCGAAAACATTGAAACGCTCATTTCCGAACAGGATCACCCCATCCTGAAAAGCGTGTTCCGGAAGCTGATCCATGCAGGGACCCCCGGCCGCAAGGTCGAGTTCAGGCTCCGGGAAAAAACAGGCGGCTGGAAATACTACGAAACCATGGTGACCTCCATTATAAACAGGGACTCGGATCTCACCATGTGCTACGTGTTCCACATGAACGACATCACACGGCGGAAAACCATAGAGCTGGCGGCCAGGAGACGCGAGCAGATGTACAAGATGCTCCTGCGCACCTCGCCCGACGCCATCATCCTCGTCGACGAGAACGGCGACATCATCATGACCAACGACCAGGCCGAAAAACTGACCGCGCGCTCCAGGGAGGACCTCCTGGGAACCCGGTTGCTGGACATTATCGCCTCCGAGGGAACCGAGACCGCCGAGGATGTCCGTGCCCGCATTGACCAGGCAGGCATCGTCCGGGACATTCCGTTTTACATCCTGAAAGGCTCCCGGAAAAAGGTTCCCGTAGAAGCGAGCATATCCGCGATAAAGGACGGCGAAACCAGGATAGGCTACCTCGCCGTAATCAAGGATATCACGCAAAGAAGGAAGGCGGAGGAGGAACGCCAGAAGCTGGAAAAGGAACTTCTCACCATTGTCATCAACAGGCTTTCGAAACGGGAGATAGAGCTGTTGAGCCACGTGTACGCGGGATACAACTGGCCGAAGAAAAAGCGCGATATTGGCAAGGTCATGAACGTGCTTCCCAGCACGCTCGACCAGTTCGTCTACAGAATCAAAAAGAAGATGCAGATCACGGACCTTGACACGATCGTCAGGATCGCGTCAATTCATTTCAAATGGGATCAGCAGGACAGGAAAAACAGATAGGGGCATGGATTTCGTCGATTCGGCGGTTCCCTCCGGAAGATCACCTGAACGAGTAAAATGGAAATAAACATCACAACAAAAGAAAAGTACGCCCTGCTGGAGCCGTTGGAGGAAGTCGGGCTCTATAACAGCATGGAATTCAAGAAGATTCTGAACGATCTCATCGAGAACACGAATCTCGACATAGTGATGGACCTGATAAACATCCGGTTCGCGGATTCCTCCCTTATCGCCTCGCTGCTCTTCGCGCTCAGGAAAATGAAGGCTCTGAACCGGGAGTTCGCGCTCATGAACCTCCAGGAGGAGGTGGTGACCATCATGCGCCTGGCGAATATCGAGAAAAACTTTAAAATTTATCAGAACGAGTCGGAACTGATGTAATCATTGCCGTTCGCCGCTCCCCGCCCCGGCCACCTCGAAGCCGATGAGTACGATGTCATCCTCCTGCGGAAGTCCGCCCCTGAAGCCGTCACACCGCTCGATTATCGCGTCGAGAGTGCTCCCCAGATCGCTCCTGTTTGCTTCGCGAATGATGCCGGAAATCGCATCGAAACCCAGGTACTGACCACCGCGCGCGCGGCTCTCCGGTATGCCGTCGGTATAGAGAAATATCCTGTCACCAATTTCCAGGGATACGGTCGTATCAGTCACCGGCATGTCCCTGAACTTGCCCAGCACGGTGCCATGTCCGGCGATAAGCTCCGGGGCGGTCACCCCACGCCGGTACAGGATCGGCCCGGGGTGACCGCCGTTGGCGAAGGTGAAATCAAGGCCGCCGGTGCGAGGATTTCGCGTGAAGAGCCCGTATATCGCCGTGACAAAATGGCCGGGCATGCTTGTAATGAGATCCCTGTTCAGCTCGGCGATGTAATCGCGCGGAGAGAAGCCCCGGGTCCGGCACACGTGGTCCGTTTCTGCTTTCAGGAGCGAGAGGAAGAGCGCCGCTGAAACACCATGTCCCGACACGTCGCCTATGAAAACGCCAAGTCCCCCTTCCTGGAGCGGGGTAAACGAGAAAAAATCACCGCCGATCTTTTCCATCGGCATGAAACGGAAATCGATGTTCAGATGATCCCACCGCGGGGGCGCCGCCGGCAGCAGCGCCTGCTGTATGAACTGCGCGTTGGTGAGGTCGCGCTCGATGATCTCGTTCCGCTGCCGGAGCTGGTCCTCGAAATGCTTGCGGTCGGTCACGTCCCTGGCGACGCCGTGGAATCCGACGATACGCCCGTTTTCCACCAGGAGCTGCACGTTCTGGCCGAACCACCTCACGACGCCGTCTTTGGCGATCAGCGGCATTTCCATGTAGGTTCGCGGCGCGCACGATACGTACTGTTCAGCGTAGAAGCGGTTCATCTGGTCCCGGTGTTCCGGCGGCACGAACTCGATGAAATTCTTCCCCACCATGTCCTTCCAACTCCACCCGGAGATGCGTTCCACCGTGGGGTTCACGTACGTGAAGATACCGTGACGGTCCGTCTGGTAGATGACGTCCCCGGCGTGTTCCACGAGCTGCCGGTATTTCTCCTGGCTGGTGCGAAGGCTTTCCTCCGCGTTTTTTCTGTCAGACACGTCCCTGCTGATGCCGAGCAGGCCGGTAATGACACCTCCTTCCCGGATGAATTTGACGTGGACCTCGGCCCAGAAACGGGTGCCGTCCTTCCGCACGTACTGGATATCGGCCCTGACGGTCCTGTTCGGGTCCTGTCCCGGTTCACCGTCTCTGGCCAGCTCCCCCGCCATCTTTTCCACCGTGAAGGCATAGCTTTCGGGGGTGATATATCGGTCAAGCGTGAGCTTCATCATCTCCTCCGGCTCGTACCCCAGAAAATTCTTCGCCGAGGCGCTCACGAAGACCAGGCGGAGATTCCGGTCCATCGTCCAGATGATGTCGGTGAAGTTGTTCATAAGGGTCTGGTAGAAATCATAGGATTCGAGGAGCTTCGTGCTGACCATGGCGGAAGCCAGGTCGAAGAGATCGAAACGGATGATGGCGATCCAGAGCGCCGCGAGCCAGAGCACAATGAGCACCGGGGCTAGGGGCGGAATGAGGTTGATATTCAAAAGCGGCAGCGCGCCGTCGGTCACAGAACCGACTGCGAGTACCGTGACGCCGAGGGCCAGTATCATCCTCGACTGCCACTTCTCTTTCTCGATGGTGGTTGCGAGCATCCATCGCAGCACCATCCCCAAGCTGGCGGAAAAATAGGTGAAGCCGTACACCACGAAAGCGATGAACCAGTGCGGCGATCCGGTTGTAACGCCCTGCCCTCCGAAAGATCGCACCACATGTCCCAGGACCATCGACTTCCCGGACAGTTCATGCGCCAGAAACACGCAGGCCGGGAGATACATGAGCGGGTATATCCACCACCTGCGCCCGGTATCCGATTTTTTCACCAGGAAAAAAGTCGCGTGAACGGTCACCCCGGGGATCAGGAACCAGCCGAAGGATGAAACGTTCTTCCAGAAGACCAGGGTTTCCCATGAGCGCGCGGAGTACATGAAGGTGTAAGCGAACGCGATCAGCGCCCAGCTGAAAGTCATGGCGGAAAACGCCCTGTTGAGGTAGGCCCGGTAGTTTGAGCGTACAACAGTAACGCTGAAATACAGCAGGGTGATACAGGATGCAAAGGACGCTAGAGAGAGCGGGTGAATCATCATGCCCCTGTAAGAGTTTCTTCGGGCCGCCTAATGTATTTCTACATTGGGTGATCTCGCGTCTAGGGATTGCCTTCACCGGCTCCATCCGGGACGCGGCCGGCCGGATAAAAACAACTCCTGAACCTTCCAGGAGTTAGGATAAGCCAGCAGCCAGGATCGAACTGGCGACATGCCGATTACGAATCGGCCCCTCTACCAACTGAGGTATGCTGGCGGCGCGACTCTGCCAGAATTCACCAGGCACGGTAGAAAATCAAGAAAATTTGCGTTATTTCTATTAATGCTTTACGAATCCCTTCGTGAGGAACCACCCTGTTGTACGTTGTAACAGCACCATTATGCAACCGGGGGCGTCCTGTCATGGAAAAGTACACGCTGCTGTCGTTCATCTCCAGCATCGCATTCATGTACATGGGCATCTACGGCATCAGGCTGGAGCCGAACGCCAAGCTCAACCGGATATTCCTCGCCCTCTGCACCATCTGGGCCTGGTGGGCCCTCACCTACTCCTACGTCTTCATGGCGGAGCGAGTGGAGACGGTCTGGTTCTGGTACCGGCTTTCCTCCGTGGGGTGGTGCAATTTCCCGGGACTTACCCTGCACTTCGCCCTGATCGCGACGGCCTACGAGGAACGGTTCCGCAAAGTCTGGCTCTACCCGGCACTGTACCTCCCCGGCCTCCTGGCCACCGCGGCCGTGTTTTCCAATGTCCCGCTCGTCGCGGAGGACTTCGTGAGAATAGACGGCATCTGGTACGAGATATCGAACCGCGGCGCCCTGTCCTACATCTTCCCGGTCTTCTACACGGCCTACGCCCTCGCCGCCGCGGCGCTTCCCGCAGTGTGGTTCAGGCCGTCAACCGGTTCGAGAGAGAAGAAGCTCGGGGCGATATTCATCGCCAGCATCATCATCACCCTCGTTCCGGGCGCGCTGACCAACAACATCTTTCCGCTCCTGGGGATACGGACGCTGCCGGCCATAGGCTACGTCTTCGGCATTTCGTGGATCGCAGCCATGGCCTTCGTCATAGTGCGATACAAGTTCATGGGCATCAGCGCGGCGCTGGCCGCCGACGCGATCATGGGGCGGATCAAGGATATCATCATCCTCACCGATTCCGACGGGCGCATACTGCGCGTCAACCGCGAGACACAGTCGCTCCTGGGCAGGACCGAGGCGGAACTCAAGGGCCTCCACGTCTCCATCCTCGCCGACAACCCGGGCTGCATGGCGGAGATCTTCTCGACGATGAAAAGGGCCACGCGGCCCACCTCCGACGAGGAAGTGCCGTTCCGCATGAAGTCCGGCGACATCATCCCACTGAGCATCAACGGATCGTCGGTGAAGGACGGCACGGGCAGCGTCCTGGGAGTGGTGATAGCCGGCTTCGACCTGCGCCCCCAGAAGAGGCTTGAATCCCTGAACGGGGAGCTCCTGTCCTCCAATAAAAAGCTCGAGGAAGCCCAGCGGATCGCGGCGCGTGACATGGAGATGGCGATCAACGTCCAGGCCGACCTCTTTCCCGCGGCGGCCCCGGAGACCGCGGAGTGGGACTCGGCCTTCCATTTCAGGCCCGCAGCCGGAGTCTCGGGGGACATGTACGATTTCTACATGGACGGCGACACCCTCATAGGGGCGTCCCTCTTCGACGTGTCCGGCCACGGTATATC
>JAGODF010000208.1 GCA_017998375.1 Spirochaetota bacterium | reverse complement strand
TCACTATACGGTGATCGAGGGCCCAGGCAAGGGAGCCGCGGTATTTCTCCGCCAGCCTGCTGAACACGCGGTTGACCGCCTGCGCGACGACACCGGCGTGCTTCCCCGCCTCGAGGAACTGCGACGCTCGCATTGGCGTCAGCGTCAGTGCCTCGATGAGTGAGAGGAACACTGCCACGGAAATTGTGACGCCGAACTGCAGGAAGAACTTGCCGATTATACCCGACATGAACGCCACAGGCAGGAAGATAGCGATGACCGCCAGGCTCGCCGCCACCGCGGCCGAGGTGATCTGCCGGGCCCCCTTCCTGGCGGCGTCCACCCTGCTCTCCCCCATCTCGCGGTGCCGCGTGATGTTCTCCAGCACCATGATGGAATCGTCCACCACGATGCCCACCACGAGTGACAGTGCGAGGAGCGTGAAGGTGTTCAGCGTGTAGCCCAGGAAATACAGCGGAATGAAGGTCCCCAACAGCGACGTGGGAATGGCGAGCAGTATGTTGATGGTCGACGTGATGGATCCCAGGAAGAGGTAGCAGACGATGCTCGTCAGGATGCAGGATAGTAGTATCGTGAAGACAAGTTCGTTGGTGGATTCCTCGATGAAGCGGCTCTGGTCGTTGGAAATGCCTATGGTGTAGCCCGCCGGAAGCGTTCCCTGGAGGTCCGCTACCATCTTCTTGACGCGGTGCGCCACTTCCACGGCGTTGGAGCCCCGCTGCTTCATGATGCCCAGTCCAACCGACGACTTCCCGTTGAAGCGCGATATCCTCCGCACGTCGTCGAGGCCGTCCTCGATCTCCGCCACGTCGCGCAGGAGTATGCGGCGGTAGACCGGCATGCCGCCGCGCGTGGAGATGGGAAGCTCGCCCATGAGCTTCACCGTGGAAGCCTCGCCCATCGACCTGATCACGGTCTCCCGGGTGGGAGTCTCTATCCGGCCGCCGGGGACCTCGACATGCTCCCGCATTATCGTCGCGATCACGTCGTCCACCGAAAGCTCGTAGCTGAAGAGCTTTTCGCGGTCCACCCAGACGCGTAGGTTCCTGTCGGTGTACCCGCCCAGCCTCACCTCGGCGACGCCCGGTATCGTCTGGAACTTGTCCTTCACACCGTAGCGCGCGAAGACCATGAGGTCCTTGAGGGAGCCCGTGGAGGAGAGCGACACCCAGATGATGGGGAAGTCCTCCGGATTGCGCTTGGTGATGATGGGCGGCTCCAGCTCGTCGGGAAGGAGGATGCGCGCCTGCTCCACCTTGGTGTTGATCTCCTGGAGCGCCACGTCCACGTCGCGGTCGATGTCCAGCTCCACGGCTATCGACGCGCGGCTCTGGCGCGCGGTGGAGGTCACCTCGCGGATCCCCTCCACGCTCATGATCTGGTCCTCGATCACGTCGATCACGTCGGTCTCGATGATATCCGGGGAGGCGCCCTCGTAGGTGATGTCGATGTTCACGAAGGGGAAGTCCACGTCGGGCATCTGGGAGACGCCCATTCGGGAGAAGGAGATGGCACCGAAGAGCATGAGGCCCAGCATGAGCATCCAGGCGAAGACGGGGTTCTTTATGGAGATGTCTGATAGTGTCATATCGTCCTACTTCGCCTCCCCGCGCTTCTGCTCCACCGCCGCGTCACGGAGGACCGCGATCCCCGCGCCGTTGAACTCGCCGGTGGCGATACCCAGGCGCACGCGGTCGAGCCGGTGCTGGAGGAGCACCCGGTCATAGTCGTCGCGGGCCGCCTGGAGAAACGTGAGCGAGGTGATGACATCCAGAATGGTGACCAGGCTCAGGCGGTACTCGTTCAGGGTGACTGCGTAGTTGCTCTCCGCCGACTCCAGGGCCTTGCGGAACGCCTCGCACTCGCCCCGGGTGCTCTCGAAACTCTGGACGGCGTCGGCGATGTCCTGCTCCGCGGTGCGCGCCACCAGGGACTTCCGGAGCCCCGCCTGCTTCACCAGGGACTCGGCCTCGCTCACCCGGGCGGAGGTGATACCGCCGGTGAAGATGGGGAGCTCGGCGCCCAGGGCGAAGTAGTAGTCGCGCGTGCCCTGCTCGTGGAGCTGGTACAGCCGGTAGTTTCCTTCCAGGTACACCGACGGGAGATGCCCGCCCCTGGCCGCGAGGAGCCGCGCCCGGGCGAGCTCCTCCTCGCGCTCGCTCGACTTCACGTCCCAGCGGCGGGCCAGCGCCGCTTTCGGCTCCACGGGCGCGGCGGGATCGGCGATGTGCGCATAATCGGCGAGGTCGCGCCCGGCGGGGATGTTGGTCACCGCGGCGAAATCCAGGCGCGCGCGGGCAAGCTCGTTCTTCTGGGACTTGATCTCCGCCTCGAGCTTGGCGACCTGCGAGAGAGTCCGGAGCACCTCGCTTCGCCGGCTCCGTCCCAGCGCCACGCGGCGGTTGAGCTCGGCGAGCATCTTCCGGTGGAGGGCGATGGTCGTCTCACGGTTCGCGATGCCCTTCTCCACCTGGATGAGCCGGTAGAAGGCGCGCGCCACGTCCAGAAGCAGGTTCGAGGCCGACTCCGCGATCCTGTTTTTTTTCAGCGCGAGATCGGTGCGCGCGAGCTTCAGCGTTGCCCACTCGTCCAGGCCGGTGAGGATGGGCTGGCGCGCGTAGAGGTTCACGCCGGTGCCGTAATAGGTGGTGCGGTTCGCCGGGTCGTTGTCGGGGAACATTTTCTGCGCCTTGAGCGAGACGCGCGGCAGGAAGGAGCCGATGGCCTGGCGCCGCCGCGCCAGGGCCTGGACGTAGTCCTCGTGGGTGATGGCCACCTTCTCCGCGCCGCCGAGGGTCAGCGCGTACGCGTCGAAGAGCGAGAGCTCCTTCTTCGCAGTGGCCCGCTCCACGTCTGCCCGGGTGACGCCGGTGCTTTCGTTCAGCTCCTTCGGCAGGTCGCGGGTGTCGGCGCGCGCAGGGGATGCGCCTGCCGCAAGGAGGATAACGGCGCATATCAGGCCATGAGATACCGACCGCCGGCGCGGCGTGCCGTGTTGTGCGTGTATCGTAAATGGGTTCATTATCGTTCGCGGGCAATCAAATCAGCCAAACTAGTATAGCTTTACAAATGCCACAATAAAAAAATGGAGCGATTTTTCGTTGACAGGGATCATATCAGCCACCAAAAATACCATTATATAGTATGCCATACGATATTATCGCACTGGTAACAATCAATGAAAAAGAACAAGAGCATGGCAATATTCGACGACCGCGATTTTCCCATCAGCGTAGTGCGCAAATCGCTCTTCCAGGGCACCGGCGCCGACATTGAAGAGTTGAAAGAGAAGCCGATGATAGGGATCGCGAACTCCTTCACCGAGATCAATCCCGGGCACGCGCACCTGGACCGCGTGGCCCGCGCCGTGAAGGACGGCGTGAACGCGGCGGGGGGCGTGCCCTTCGAGTTCAACGTGCCCGCGCCCTGCGACGGCATCACCGAGGGACACGAGGGCATGCGGTTCGTCCTGGCGCAGCGCGACCTCATCGCCGACATCGTGGAGACGCACGTGCGGAGCATGCGCTACGACGGCGTCGTCTTCATCGCCAGCTGCGACAAGATATTGCCCGGCATGCTCATGGCGGCCGCGCGGCTGGACCTGCCCTCCATCTTCATCACCGGCGGGCCCAACACCATGAACATGCGCTTCAAGAGCTCCATGAAGGGAAGCATCGACCACAAGAGCTACACCGACCCGATGGACAAGCTCGCCTCCGCCACCTGCGCCAGCTGCGGCGCCTGCGAGGTGATGGGAACGGCAAACACCTTCCAGTGCCTCACGGAGGCGCTCGGGATGTCGCTCCCGGGATCGGCAAACGTGCCGGCCTTCCACGCCGACAGGCTGGTCTACGCCCGGAGGACCGGGAGGCGGATACTGGATCTGGTGGAAGGCGAAACCACGGCGCGTCACATCCTCACGAAGCACGCGCTTGAAAACGCGGTGATGGTGGACCTGGCGATAGGCGGCTCCACGAACTCGACGCTCCACCTCCCCGCCCTGGCGCACGAGCTGGGGATAGACCTCCCCCTGGACGTGTTCAACGACTACAACAAAAAGATACCAACGATCTGCAGCATAGCGCCCAACGGCCCCCACGGCATCATCGACCTCTACCGCGCCGGGGGAATCCCCGGAGTGATGAAGGTGCTGATAGACGACCTCCACCAGGACGTGACGAACGTCTCCGGCTTCTCGCTGAAAGACATCACCGACTACTCCGAGGTGACCGACGCGAACGTGATCCGCGACAGGAAGAACCCGTACCTGCCCGAAGGCGGCACCGTGGTGCTGAAAGGCAACCTCGCGCCGGAGGGCGCCGTGGTGAAGCAGTCGGCTGTGTCCGCGAAGATGATGAAGTTCACGGGGCGCGCCCGCGTCTTCGAGTCGGAGGCGGACTGCCTGAAGGCCGTGCGCGAGAAGAAGCTCGTCGACGGAGAAGTGATCATCATCAGGAACGAGGGCCCGCGGGGCGGGCCCGGCATGCCGGAGACGCTGGCGGTCACCATGGCCCTGGAGCTCCACGGCTACGGGGAAACCGCGCTCATCACCGACGGGCGCTTTTCCGGCGCCACGGCGGGCCCCTGTATTGGGCACGTCTCCCCGGAGGCGCGCTCCGGCGGTCCCATCGCCGCCCTCCGCGACGGCGACCAGATTATCATCGACATCCCGGGCCGCCGCCTGGACGTGAAGCTCCCGGAAAGCGAGATACGCGCCCGCGTCGCGGCGTTCGCCCCGCCGGCGAAGGAAATACCTGCCGGGTACATGCGCCGCTACGTGAAGCACGTGAGCTCGGCCGCGCGGGGCGCGGTGATGGAGTGAGGCGGAGCGTGCCGCGCTATTATTTCTTCAACTGGCACCGAGAGACATTTTTCTCGGGACCGAAATCCTCTTTCGCCATGTTGAAGACCTTCGCGCCGCTGTCGTAGTTATACACATGCTTGTAACCTCCGCGGGTACTCCCGTCTCCCGGGAAAGTCAGGGTCAGTTCGGAACCTTTCAAATCCCAGGTGAAGGGGATGTCATACACCCCGGATTCCAGCGCCGTCTTCCTCGTGTGTTTACCGGTTTTATCGACGTTGAATGTTATGCTCCCCAGGTCGGACATGTCCGTGCTGAAGGGACTTTCACGGCATATGTATTTCCATGTCCCAACCACGACGAACCCCCCGCCCTTCGGCGGCTGGACGATCATGGTGCCGTTCTCCCACTTCCCGCGGGTCATCTTCCTGTCAGTGGAGATGAGGACGCCGTTGCCATGCTGCCTGCCGTTCTTCCACTGGCCGGTGTACTTCATCCCGTTCTTCCAGGTCATCTCGCCGACGCCGTCCATCAGGTTGGCTTTCCACATGCCGCTGTACCGGTCGCCTATGGCCCACTTCATCTCGCCGCGGCCGTCCATCTTTCCGTCCTTCCACATCCCCTTGTAGCGGTCGCCGCTCTTCCAGGTCATCTCACCCTGACCGTGCATGGTACCTTTACGGAACATTCCCTTGTATGAATCGCCCGAGGCAAAGTTCATCTCGCCCTTCCCATTCGAGCAGTTCCCCTTATAACAGGGACTGGCTGCGGTCTTTGCGTTATCAGCGGAGTGCAAAGATCCCGAAACAGCGAAGACTGCGACAAGCAGGATGATACCCGTCCGAACTGCCGATGCTCTTCGCACCAACGTTCCGATTGCTACTGCATGCTTCTTTTTCATCGAACCCTCCCATTCTAACACTTCAGGTATTTATGAGAACAGATCCATCAGCGGTGGATGATATTATACAATATTTGTAAAAAGCAATAACATTTTACCGCAATACATCATCACAATTGCCAAATTTGGATGATATTATTACGACCACCCTGCCCATGCTTTGTTTTCTTCTTGATTTTATATTTCAAGATACCGCATGTGTGCATAACATGATGGCCCATCCGGCACCACGGGAGCTAACCACTGGACTTCTTCTTCGGCGATGAATCACTACTGGCGTACCTGCGCTCGCGAAAAAGGGCGAAGGGCGATACGCCGCGCCCCGGTAGAGGGTCCGCGCCCCAGTTGACGTCGGTTCCCGTTCGCGGGATGCCTCCCGCACAACCGGATGCTGATGGTTCCGGCAATGATACCGGTCGCAAGGCGGGGAAATCCCGGATCCGGGCGGCGCTGAAAAAGCGCGCGGGTGCGGCGGCCCCTCCAGTACCGGCAGCGCCCGACCGCCCGGCGATCGATATCGCCCTCCTCCTTCTCTTTCTCTGTTTCGGCTACTTCGTGCGCATGGCGCTCTTCACCGGCATGGTCTGGTCCGACGATTACGACTACGCCCAGCTCGCGGTGATGATTCTCGAGGGGCGCTACAATCCCGTGGATGTGGGCGCGTTCAATCTCTACGCCTGGCGCTTCGTGATGATCTACCCGCTGGCGTTCTTCTTCAAGCTCTTCGGCTCCACCTCGGAGGGCGTGGCGGTGCTCTGGCCGCTCCTCTCGTCGCTCGGGACCTCGGTGCTGCTCTACGCCATCGGAAGGAAGCTCTTCGATTCGAAGGCCGGGCTCGTGGCCGCCGCGCTCCACCTGCTCTACCCGTCGGACATCCTCTTCTCCACGTCGGTGCTCACCGAGACGCCGTTCAACCTGGTGATCGCGCTCTCGGTGCTCCTGTTCGTCTACGGGGAGGAGGAGAAGCGCTGGTGGATGAAGCTCCCGCTCTTCTTCCTGTCGGGCGCGCCCCTGGCGCTTCTCCTCTACGGAAGACCGTACGGCGTCCTGGTGCTGGGCGCCTACGCGGTCTTCATGGTGATGCGTTATTTCATCAACCTGCGCTACCTGGCGATCGTCGCCGGCTTCGCCGCCGGCGTGTTCCTGATAGAGTACCTGGTCCACGCGGAGACCGGGCGCTGGTTCGAGAACTTCGCCGTGATGAAGCGGATGCTGGACCCCTACTTCTGCCCCACGAGCAACATATCGAGCCACCTGGACTACTACCGGAGGAGCCTCTTCAACAGCAGGATGCATCACCCGCATTTCTACATTTTCGTTATAGGCGCCGGGGTGCTCTTCTCCTGGGCGCGCTTCGGGGGAAAGGTGTCGCCGGAGGAGGAGAAGCGCCGGCGGCAGAACGGTTTCCTGGTGCTCTTCTGGCTAGCGTCGATTTTATTGTACATAGAGTTCGGGTTCATGAACCTGGACCACATGACGCTGATGCACAAGATGGAGCGGTATCTCACCATCGTCTCGGCGCCCATCAGCCTGGGGGCTGCGGCCTTCCTGGCGAGGTTCGCCAACCGCTATTCGCTCGCGCTCACCGCCGCCATGTTCATCGCCGTCGCATGCTGGTGGTACCTGCGCATCATGCCGCCGGAGGCACAGGGAATGTTGTTTCCGTTCTGAGGATATGAGATGGGATGGATGATTGACAGAAAGCGACGATTCGAATCGTCGCCCGCATTCCGGAAACGCTCCCCGAGCGGAGTCGAGGGGCCATCATCCGCACGCGGAAAGCGACGACATATATCGTCTCCGTCGGCAGCCGTCATCATCCTCCTCTGCGCGACAATCCTCCTGCCGGGCTGCTTCGACTACACGCTGAAGGTGGGGTACCTGGGCATCCACCGGAAGATCCTTCTGCGCGACAAACCGGAGGAGCTGAAGAAGCTGGACC
>JAGODF010000209.1 GCA_017998375.1 Spirochaetota bacterium | reverse complement strand
TCAAGTGAGGCAACATCTGCTTTCCGGGCCGGGCACAATCGCGCTGCGGGGTGCCCGGCTTTTCGTAATTGCAAAGGTTCTGAAAGTTCAATGATAAGTTGAGTATCGAACGAGCGCTGCCATCACCCGCCAGCCGGTGCTATCAGGGTCCCCCCTGCTTCCCAAAACAGACTTGACATTTTGTATGATAAATATGTATTATCATACATGAGACATAATATCAACCCGGGTCTCGTCCCGGGGGCTTGAGGAATACGCACGAGGCGACATGGCCGATACCGTCGAGAAAGAGCTGATCGCGTACGACAGCATGAAGGACCAGGTGGAGCGCGAAGTCTTCACCTTCCTGGACCGCGCGGGCCTCGGCGTGGACGATTACCCGCTGCCGAAAGTATCCTTCGAGAAGGGAGCGACGATGATATCGTTCCCGCTGCCGGCGCTCACCGACGCGATGCTGGCGATGTTTATCACCCTCATAAAAAGCCAGTTGGAGAACATCCGGATCCATTCCTTCGGCGACGGCTACTACGCGTTCCAGGCTTTGAACCGGAACCTCTTCAAGGCCGACAACATCCTCGACAACATCAAGATCGAATTCTTCGGCCTCACGACGAACTTCCGCGCGGACATCTCCAAGAAGGGGAACCTTTCCCAGGACGAGATCAACCTCGCGATCGAGATTTACAAGTCGGCGGTCTCCACGGGGCGGGGCGATCCCGCGCAGCGGCTGAAGAAACTGGGCGCGTCGGTCTACGACGACAACGGGAACATCGACTGGGGCTACATCGCCGGCTACGAGGAGGTGAAGCGCCAGATCCGCGAGTCCATCATCCTGCCGCTCCAGAACCCGGGCGTGTACGATGAGATCGCGAAGCTCACACGCAAAACCTACGAGTCGAACCGGCCGCGGGCCATCCTGTTCGAGGGGAGCCCCGGCGTGGGCAAGACCACCGTGGCGCGGATCATCTCCGGCGAGGTGAAATCGCCCATGGTCTACGTGCCTATAGAGTCGATCATGTCGAAATGGTACGGCCAGTCGTCGCAGAACCTGGCGCAGATTTTCGAGGCGGCCGACGAGATGGGCGGCGCGATCATCTTCCTGGACGAGATCGACGCGCTGGCGCCGTCGCGCGAACAGAACATGTTCGAGGCGACGAGGCGCGTGCTGTCGGTGCTCCTCCGCAAGCTCGACGGCCTGGACTCGGCGAGCAGCACCCTCACCATAGGCGCCACCAACCGGATGATGGACCTGGACCACGCGCTCATCAGCCGCTTCGACCAGACCATCCACTTCCCGCTCCCCAACGCGAAGGAGCGCGCGGCGATTTTCGGCAACTACGCGAAGCACCTGGGCGAGGAGGAGCTCGCCGAGATCTCGGAGATGTGCGACGGGCTTTCGGGGCGCACCATCAAGGACATCTGCGAGTTCGCGGAGCGGCGCTGGGCGCGGATGCTCATCGTGAAGGACCTCCCGCCGTCGCAGCCGGACTTCAAGTACTACCGGCACAGCGTGAAGCAGTGGACGGAGAAGAAGGTGTAAATTTTTTCCTGACAATGTAGCCACAAGAGGCTACATTATTCGAGATAGGAAAAAGTCATGACCGCAAAATCAATCGGCGTGCGAAAACTGAAAGACAACCTCAGCGGTTATCTGAAAGAGGTCGAGTCGGGAACGGTTATTCTTGTTTCAGACCGTGACAGGATTATCGCGGAGATTCATAAGCCCGATCCGAGTCTTTATAAAAAAACTAACACTCTGATGGCTTCGTGGGTGAGGGAGGGAAAGGTGTCCGCTCCTAAAACGGAAAAAAACCGTGTGCCCCGCATCACCGGTAACGATCGCCGGAAAGAACTCCCTGAAACTGCTTAATGAAGAGCGGGGTGAATGAGCGCCCTCTATTTCGAGACATCGGCCCTGCTCGCCTGGCTCTTCGGTGAAGAAAACGCCCGGGCGGTCATGGACCGCATCAACGACGCCGAGAAGGTCGCCAACTCGGTGCAGACCCGCATTGAAACCGAACGCTCTCTCCTGCTGGCCGAGAAAACGGGTCTTATTACCCCGGCGGAAAGGCAGAAGCTTCTCGGACTTTACCGGAGGGTTTTGTCCGGATGGTATTTTTTCTCGATATCGGAAGAAGTGCTCGCCGTTCCAGCGCGGAATTTCCCGTTGAACCGGTTCGCAGTCTCGATGCGATCCATCTCGCGACCGCCCTTGATTCGATCCAGCTTTTCCAGGATGTGTCCGTGCTTTTCTTCGATAAAAGGATGGCAGTCAACATCGTGGCCCTGGGACTTGTAGATTCAGTTTGATATCCCCGGGTAACCGTTTAGGTAGCAAAGCCAATCTCCACTAGCGCGTTGCGTGCCTGTCACGCTTCGACTTTGTCGGATTATTTCAGCCGTGAGTACGCCGAGGCGATCCTCGAAGGATCCGACGAGCTTCGCCGGAGACAGGTTTTGGGTTATATATATAGTTTTCCGCCCTGGTCGGTCCCTTGGTTATTTTCAACAATTTCCCATTACAGTCCCGAATAACCAGGGAAAAAAATAAATGCCTTTAAATTGGTGTTGCAATTCCCATGATCTTAAGTTTGTATTATGCTTTTTCCGGGATTGATAGAAAACTGTATTGATGGTAGGGATTTTGCCGGCTTTAAAATAATTATTTGGAGGTTGTGCAATGATTAACGGTAAAGGAGTTGCGTTTGTTGCCTGTATTGCTTTGATTGTGGGTTCTTTATGGATTGCCTCTTCCGCACAGGAGACTGCCATGTCCAGGAGAGATTGCATGACAAAAGCATCAAGCGATTATAATATGCGGGCCCTGGAATGCAGAAAAGCGTCGAATGCCAAGTGTCCCAGAGACAACAAATGCTACCAGAAAGAGTTGAAAGAATGTACCGCGAAAGCCCGCGCTGAAATGATGGCGGCGGAGAAAAAATGCCCGAAAAGATAAGATAGTGATGCATGTAGCCCTCCCCCTTTTGAAGGGGGAGGGCCGGGGAGGGGATTGGCTATTCCTTTTTATCCTCCTCCTTCTTCTTGAACAGCCAAGAGAACCAGTGTCGCTTCCACCGTAAGAAGAGGAAAATGAGTACGATGGGCGTCAGGTAGATGAGCGCGTACGGAATCCAGAGCACGAGGTCCAGGATCTCGTAGAGCGCCTTCTTGTACGGCGGAACGTGCACCGCGCCGAGAGGCTCCAGGCTGACCGAAACGCTCGCCCAGTTCACGCGGTCCATCACTTGCCACTTGCGGTGCTCGGCCTGGTCCTGGTTGTCCTCGCTGCGCGCGATAGACTCCTCGATCGCCTGCCAGTTCCTCGCGGCCGCCGAGATTCCGGCGAGGCCGCGCGTTTTCCGCTGAAGCCGGATATCCTCGCGGCGCGCCTGCCTCTGCGAGAGCACCATCTGCTCCGTGAGGTCGTTGACGTTGATTCGCTCGCCGGTGAGTTTTCCCACGCGGTCCATGTCGAGCAGGAAGCGGTAGAGGTCCTTCGCCTGGACGGCGATGCCGAGGTTCAGCGACGATGTCCCGCCGATGTCGGTGCGGCCGGAGCGGATGAAGCCGTACTGCGAGATGATGGCCAGAAGCTCCTGGCGCGCCTTCTGGAAATCGGCGCACTGGTACTCCAGGTTGACGTGGTACTCGAGCAGGCGTTCCGCGGCCTTCTCCATGGGACGCACCAGCATCGACTTCATGCGCACGGCGGTGAAGAAGCCGCCCTCGTCCTGCTGACCGGGCGCGCCGGGCTGGTTGGCCCTGCGCCCGTCGGCGGTTCCGCCCGTAACCGACTGGTCGATATCGGCCTCCTCGGCCATCCGACCCGTTGCAGCCGGAGCGGCCGTTCGGGCATCCTGCGCGAGGCGGTTACGCTCCTGGTGGTCCGGAGACTCCTGCTTGCAGCCGGCGACGAGCACCGCGGCAGTGATGAAAATGATGGATATGGCTGTCTGATATTTTTTCGTGAACATGGATGCTACCTCCGTTTCTTAATTCTTTTGACAGAGAAAACCGCCTCCGGTTCCCAAAAAAAATCCCGCTCGCGCTATTCCTTCGATACTACCACGAACTTGTTCACGCCCGCGCGCTTGATGAGGAAGAGCAGATGTTTCTTCGTCTGGCTCTCCTTCATTATCGAGCGATACGCTTTCGTGTCGGCGACGGGGATGCGCTCTATTTCGCGGACAAGGTCACCCACGATGATACCGGCGTTATACGCAGGAGTGTTCGGCTGGAGCTTTATCACCACCACGCCGCTCTGGTCCGTGATCTTGTGGCGGTAGGCGAGTTCCTCGTCCAGGTCCCTCACCGTAACGCCGATCTCATCAGCGCGTTCAAGCTTTTTGGGCGCCGCGATATCAACCTTGTCCGGGAGAGTGCCGATGCCCAGTGTCATGTCGATGAGTTTTCCGTCGCGGAAGACCGTCACCTTCGCGTCGGTGCCGGGCCTGATGCGCGCGACGAGCCGGCGCAGCTGGCCGACGTCGGCGATGTCCCGTTCCCCTATTTTGGTGATGATATCGCCCGGCTTGATGTCGGACTTCTCGGCGGGGGAGCCCTTCATGATATCGGACACGAGCGCCCCGGACTCCTTGCCGTACCGGAACGACTCCGATATCTCGCGCGTCACGTCCTGTATGTAGACTCCCAGCCAGCCGCGCACCACCTTGCCGCCGGTGACGAGCTCGTCCACCACCTGCTTCACCATGGCCGACGGAATCGCGAACCCGATGCCGAGGGAGCCGCCGGTCCGGGAGAATATCGCGGTGTTGATGCCGATGAGCTCACCCTTGATGTTCACGAGCGCGCCGCCGGAGTTTCCCGGATTGATTGCCGCGTCGGTCTGGATGTAGTTCTCGTAGTCGGCAAGCCCCACGTTCTGCCGCCCGGTGGCGCTGATGATGCCCATGGTCACCGTGTGCGAGAAGCCGAACGGGTTGCCGATCGCGATGACGAGCTCGCCCACGCGCATCTTGTCGGAGTCGCCGATCTTCAGGATGGGGAGGTCCTTCGGCACGCTGTCGATTTTTATCACGGCGATGTCCGTGGCGGGATCGGAACCGACGATCTTGCAGGGAAACTCGCGCTTGTCGGAGAGGGTCACCTTGATGTCGCGGGTGTCCTTCACCACGTGGTTGTTGGTGACGATGTACCCCTTGTCGTTGAAGATGACGCCGGAACCGCGCGCGGCCTGCTTCCTGGGCATGGGATGCCCGGGAGGCATCTTGAACTTGAAGGGCATATCCGGGCCGAAAGGCATGCCCTTGATTTCCGCCGACGGCGCCCGTGTGGCGGAAATGTTGACCACCGCCGGGGTTGCCTTTTTCGACACCTCTATCAGCGTTTCGTTGAAGTCGCTGAGCGAGGCGCCCCTCCTGGCCTGGGAGTCGGCCCCCGTCGTCGTGACGGCGATCGCGGATACGATGGCGACAAGCGTTATTCCAGCACGTGATTTTTTCATGGCAACAGGACCCCGATGAAGTGTGATATTCGCCGAGCCCGGATATCGTACCGGGAGCCCGTTGAGTGGACTCCATTTCGCGGTGCCTGTAAAGTAATTTTTATCTGCCCCGCCGGGTGCGCGTATTTGGTTTGACATGCCGCGGCGCGGTGAAGTATGTGATCGGCAGCGATTCAACCGTGCAGGGGGCCCGTTCCATGAAGAAATACATCGATAAAGTCAACACGCTGATAGAGTCGTTTCCGTACATTCGCGAGTTCTACGGGAAGACCATCGTGATAAAGTACGGCGGCCACGCAATGACCGACGAGGACCTGAAACGCTCGTTCGCGCTGGACATGGTGCTGCTGAAATACGTGGGCATCAATCCGGTCATCGTTCACGGAGGCGGCCCGCAGATAGGCGATCTCCTGAAGAAGATCGGCATCAAGAGCGAGTTCGTGGGCGGCATGCGCGTTACCGACGAGGCGACCATGGAAGTGGTCGAGATGGTGCTCACGGGCGGTGTGAACAAGGAGATTGTGAACAATGTCAACCTGGTGGGCGGTCGCGCGGTGGGCCTCAGCGGCAAGGACGGGAACCTCATGCTCGCGAAAAAGATATATCACACCGAAAACGGGAAGGACCTGGACATCGGCCTGGTGGGCACGGTGAAAAGCGTGAACCCGCGGGTGATAGACACGCTGGACCGCGAGAAATTCATCCCGGTGATCGCCCCCATCGCCGCCGACGAGAACGGGGTCACCTATAACATCAACGCCGACATAGCCGCGGGGAAGATCGCGGAGGCGCTGAAGGCGGAGAAGCTCATCCTCCTCACCGACATCGAAGGCGTCAAGGCGGGGCAGAACCTGCTGTCGACCCTGAAAAAGGACGAGGCCCAGGGGCTGATACGGTCCGGCGAGATCACCGGCGGGATGATACCGAAAGTGAACTGCGCGCTGGAGGCTATCGACGGCGGCGTCGGCAAGGTGCATATCATCGACGGCCGCGTGGAGCACGCCGTCCTGCTGGAAATCTTCACCGACGCGGGAGTTGGTACCGAGATCGTTGCTTGATGCTGCTGGTGAGAGGTGAGTGGCTCACGCGGAGACGCGGAGCTCGCGGAGAAAGGCAGAGAATAAGTATTATTCGCACGCTGTCATTGCGAGGGAGCGACAGCGACCGCGGCAATCTCTCGTGCGAATCGAAATAATCTGTGCAACAAGGGATCGCCGCGCTTCGCTCGCGATGACACCATGCAGATTCATCCCGAGCACAGGCGAAGATCACCGCATCGCGCACGCGATGGTGCCATGCTGAGCGAACCGCGAACAGCCTACTCCCCGCTCCCTTCCTCCGGGGCGGCGGCGCCTTCCGCTCCCATCTCCTTCTTCGTGTCCTTCCAGATGCTCTTGAAATACTCGGACGACACGTTGAAGTACGCCGCCAGGGGAAACGCGGCGATGAAGGTGAAGACCGCGAGGTATCCCAGCCCCACGAGCCCCTTGAGGAAGGAAACGAATTCCCGGGGCATTCCGGCCGCCTGGGACTGCATGGCCCCGGCGGGCGCGAGCATGGTGATGATGTCGGAAACCGACGAGCGCGCTCCCATCTTGTTCACCATGTCGGGGTACGCGAACTGGAGCTTCCACTGGGCGGCCTTTGTGATTCCCACGGCGTACCGCGTGATGTAGTAGATGATCTGCATCGACAGGAACAGGATGGCCAGCGAGATGATCATGTAGACCACGAGGTTTATCCATTTCGAGCGGAGGAGGAGCTTCAGCTCCTGTATCACTTCCTTCATGTCCTGTGACTCCGCCACCAGGGGCGGCGCTATGACGAAGAGGCAGACCGCCAACAGCAGGCACGCGAAGTTGACCAGGAACAGCGGTATGGTCAGCAGTGTCGTGATTGCCGGCCCCGCGTACGGGATGTACGATATCGCGGTGATCCCCACTTCGATGAACACGATAATCATGAACAGCACCACCATGGCCAGCGCCAGCCCCAGCATGTAGTGGAAGCGGCGCGCCGTATGCCTGATGGACTGCCGGGTTACCTTCGTCGAACCTTCGGGGAACGTGGTGATGCGGTACACGCCGGCGTACGAGGCGAGCAGGGCCGTGAAGGCGAGGAAGATGCCGACATTCTGCAGAAAGTAATAGAAGAAGCTCCGCTGGGGGACAAGGCCCGAA
>JAGODF010000207.1 GCA_017998375.1 Spirochaetota bacterium | reverse complement strand
TTTCCGCTCTCCGGGGACTTCAGGCGCTACCACATCACCTCGCTGGCGATGAAGGGGGGCGCGCTCCTCGTGGGCACATCCCACGCCGGCATTCACAGGATGAACGGCGGCGCCCTCTCCGCTATCTCAAAGGGACTGCCGACAGAAGCGTATTCCGACACGCTGCGCTTTTACGAGGAATCCGGCGCCATCGACGCCGGCGGCGCCAGGCCATGCCTGGGCATGAACATCTCCGGCGAGGTCTACGCGGCCGATGCTCCGGGCGCTCCCTGGAAGAAACTCGCCGTGCTCCCCGGCAGGCCTGAGATATCGGACATCAGGGAGAGGGGCGGCGTTGTTTTCGCGGCGGCGGGCGGAAAGGTTTTCGCGATCGACAGATCCGGTAACGCGCGGCTGGTCGCATCATACAACGACATCATATCATCCTCCAAAGACGGCGCCACGGGGATATTCGTCCGCGATGATTCGGGAGCGCTCCCGCCGCTCTTCGTGAAAACGTCGCACCACTTCGACTCGCGCGCTCCCGGCGCGAACGCCCTGCGCGCTTCCGGGAAAAAGGCGCTCTACGCGAATCCCTACGCGGCGAAACGCGACCTGGGCGGGCTCATCCGCACCATCGAGTCCTGCGGCTTCAACGCGCTGGTGGTCGACATGAAGGACGATCTCGGCGCGGTCTTCTTCCCCACGACGAACGCCACGGCGAGGGCGATAGGCGCCTGCAGAAAGGCGGTCGACGTGCCGGCGATGCTCAAGAAGCTCCGCGAAAAACGGATCTACTCCATCGCCCGGATGGTCGTCTTCAAGGACAGGTTCCTCTTCAGGGCGTTCAACGGCGCCCACGCCATCGGCAACCGCGCCACCGGCGGTTCCTGGACGGGCGCGCCCGGCGAGTTCTGGGTGGACCCGCATTCAGCCTTCGTCCAGAAGTATGTCATCGACCTTGCCGCGGAGGCGGCGGCCCTGGGCTTCGACGAGATTCAGTTCGACTACGTGCGCTTTCCCTCCGACGGGCCCATCGGGCTCTGCAACTACCGCCACAGGAAGGACCCGCGCATCTACAAGTCCGAGGTGATCGGCGATTTTCTCCGCCAGGCGAAAGCTGCCGTCCCGGCGCCCGTGTCGGTGGACGTGTACGGCATCACCGCCTGGTACCGGTTCGGCAACCGGATCGGCCAGGACTTCGAGACGATGGCAGAGCACGCGGACGCACTCTGTCCCATGGTCTACCCGTCGCATTTCGGCACGAAGTTTTACCGGAATGCGGTGGCGCGCGGTGAGCTCCCGCGGTACCTGGTGCTGGAAAGCGGCCTGCGCGCCCGCGCCATGGCGGGGACCCGGGCGGTCATACGGCCGTACCTCCAGGCCTTCAACCTCCTATCCCCCACCTGGGGGCCCGGGTACATCTCGACGCAGGTGGCCGGAGCGGAGGCGGGCGGCGCCAGCGGCTTCACGTTCTGGAACGCCAAGGGTGACTATGCCATGGTAAAGAAGGCGCTGGGTAAATGAATCGAATTATTTTCTTGACCGTAAAACTCGACACGGATTATACTACGTTCGATGCCGCAGAGTAACTACATCCAGCTGTACGCAGCCAACGCGAAACCCGACTCGGCGTATCTCCTCGCCGACGGCTCGGTGTTCTTTTTCGCCTCCGACACGGACAAGTACGCCGTAAAGGGGAAGAACCTCATCGTGGGCGCCAGCGAGATCATCCTGAACAGGATCGTGGAGATGGACGTGGGGAGGATGGAGACCGCCGTCACCGAACACAGCTCCTCGGTTAAAAAGATCCCGGGGGACAAGTTCATCGAAAGCCTCAAGTCGTACTCCTTCATCCTGAACGCCTGCATGGTCCTGGCGAAACAGGTCTCCCTCACCAACGAGATCATCACCCGGAACACCCAGTCGATCCAGGGCGACGAGAAGAAGCTCAGGGAGATATCCATCGACTACTACCGGATAATCACCGCCCTGAAAAAAGAGTTCGAGAAGCGCAGGCTCCCCTTCCTCAAGGAGATAGTCGCGAAATACGAAACGAGCCTCATCTACAAGCGCGGCGAGGCCTTCGGGCGCTCCCTGGAGCCGGAGCGCATAGCCGCGACGCCGGCCCTGAAGGACAGGTTCCGCGACATCGCGCCCGGCGAGATCATCTGCCAGGAAGGGACAATGGGCGACGAGATGTACATCCTGCACTCCGGCACCATCGACGTCGTGATCGCGGGCAACAAGGTTGCTTCCATTGGCGACTCCGGCACCATCATCGGGGAGATGGCGCTCCTGCTGGGCGAAACGCGCACCGCCACGCTGAAGGCGAGGAACAACGTGGTGATAACGGGGATAAGAAAGAGCGATCTCAAGGAGATCGCCGAGAAGGACGGAAAGCTCTTCCTTTCAATCGCGGTGTCGCTCGCGAAGAAACATTACTTCAACGTGGAAAAGATCCGCAGCGTCAACAGCATGATAATCGAACGGGAACTGGACGCGCACAAGGACGACGAGGCGAAGCGGATGATGGAGCTGAACAAGGCGAAGAACGAGCTCGGCGCGCTGAAGGATGACATTTCAAAGCTGATCGACTCCAAGGGCGCCGATTACCTGCAGTGTCTGATCTAATCCCCGGACAGCCTGCTATTCCAGCGCCGGAGTGCCGCCCCCCTTCTTGAGGGACTTCAGCCAGGCAAGCTCGGACTTCAGGTGGCTCTCCAGGTAGGTGTAGAGGTGGATCTGCGACTCCTCCTCGGACAGCTTCACAGATTCGTCGATTTTCTCCTTCATCTCCGCGAGCTTTTCCTTCACGTGCTCCAGGCGATCCTCAATGAACTGCTCGCGCTGGTCCGGCGCCAGCGACTTGTAGAACATCAGGACGATGTCGATGTCGAAGTGGATCAGGGTGTGGTCGAAATACTGCTTGATGAGCTTCTTGTAATGCTTCCGTCCCGCGGGAAGTATCTCGTAGATGTAGCGCTCGGGATTGCCTCCGTCCTTTTCCACGCCCACGCGTTTCACCCACTCGTTATCCACGGCCTTCTTTATGGCATAGTATATCGAACCGAACTTGATGTCGACGTAATCCTTGAGCCTCTCGACGATCTTTTTCTTGATCTCATAGCCGTAAAGGTTGCCCTCCATCAGCAGGCCCAGAATTGTTATCTCTATTTTCATGATATCCTCGGTTTTCCCGTGTTCGGTGAACTGCTGGGGTATTACCCGGCCTGGGAAAAATCACAACGCCATACCCAAATATAAGTGAGTATTTTAAATTAAATCAATATTTTTTTTAAAAATATGAATCTTTAATAGACTTGTTGCGAAACTGCCGTCTCGCGCTCACAGGGGACCCCTGCGGGGGGCCATGTAAGGGGCATCGCCCCTTAAACCCCATTTAGACTTGAGTTATGCAACAAGTTCAATGTTAAATATGGATGGTATGTGTATCTATTCTTAAATATGGCCCGGGCGGGCGGGTACCGGAAGCTTTCCCCCCGGCCGTAATCGTTCATGCATGCGGATTGAGTATCTTCGCCAAATCAATGTGCCTCCATGCGAATCCGCATCGAATATCATCCCCGTATCACGAAAATTGTGAGAACAGACCGTCGGTACAGAGAGCGGAGGGAGCGGGTGGCCATGGGGGCGGTACAGGCCGTCGGATCAGCCGGAAAACTGCTTCAGGGAGGCGCGGACCAGTTCCTCGATGGGCATGGCGGGATTGTCGCGTAGCAGGGAGTCGACGACCGCCGAGGAGCGCTTCTCGTCGAAGCCCAGGGATACCAGCGCCTCGACGGCGTCGCCGCGCACGGAGGGCGCGCGTCCGGTCTCCGCTGTGAAGCCCTCGAGCTTCTTCATCCGCCGCTTCAGCTCGAAGATGAGCTTGTCGGCCTTGCCGCTGCCGATGCCCGGCACCTTCATGAGGAGGCCCGGGTTCTCCTCGCGCACGGCCGCCACCAGTGCGCCTATGGAAAGCCCTGAGAGGAGTGAGAGCGCCACGGAGGGACCGATGCCGGTGATCCCCAGCAGTATCCGGAAAAGGCTCCGCTCCTCCGGAGTCCAGAAGCCGAAGAGCCGGATGCTCTCCTCCCGGACGTGGGTGTGCACGAAAAGCGAAACCTCGCCGAGGCCGCGGATCTTCTCGAAGGTGGAAAAGGGGATGGAGAGATGATATCCCACGCCTCCCACGTCGAGGACAAGTTCCGTGGGCTTCAGGTCCTCCACGGTGCCGCGGAGCCTGGCGATCATCGCGCGCCGCCCGCGGCCGCGCGGACGCTGCCGGCGTTGAGACAGTGGCAGACGGCGATGGAGATGGCGTCGGTCACGTCGTCCTTCATGGCGCAGGCGTCGATCTTGCAGATGCGCGATATCATCGTCTGCACCTGGTCCTTGGTGGCGCGGCCGTAGCCGGTGATGGCCTGCTTGACCTGGACGGGGGTGTATTCGCCGAACGGGAGCCCCGCCTCGCGCAGGGCGAGCATCATCACGCCGATCGACTTCGCCACGTCCATGGCGGTGGTGGTGTTGCGGGAGAAAAAAAGCCGCTCGATGGCGGCGCAGTCGGGGCGGTGCTCGTCGATGACGGCGCCGAGCGCGCGGTAAATTTCCAGCAGGCGGTCCTCTATCCTCCCGCCCGCCGGCGTCTCAATGGAACCGCATCCCAGCACGCCCAGGCCCTGGTCCACCACGGCCCATCCGACGATGCCGAAGCCGGGATCGATTCCCAGTACCTTCACTGCTCCTCGCCGATCTTCGCCATCACATCGTCCGCGATATCGTAGTTGCCGTAGACGTTCTGCACGTCGTCGTGGTCCTCGAGCTGCGCGACGAGGCGCATGCACTGCGAGGCCTTGTGCTCGTCCAGCGGCACGTACGTCTGCGGAATGTAGGTCACCTCGTTGTAGACGAGGTTGAGGTTCTTGCTCTTCAGGAGGTCCAGCACGTTGCTGTAGCTCTCGGACGGCATGGTGATGGTGATGTTCCCGTCCTCGGTCTTCACGTCCTCGATGTCGAAATCGATGAGGAGCTCGATGATATCGTCCTCCGTCACCTTGCCGCCTTCGACGATTATCATCCCCTTGTAGTCGAACATGTAGGCGACGCTTCCCGATTCGCCCATGTTCCCGCCGCACTTGGAGAAAATTTTCCGAATCTCGGGAGTGGTGCGGTTGCGGTTGTCGGTGAGGCAGTCCACCATGATGGCCACGCCGCCGGACGCGTATCCCTCGTAGCGGACCTCCTCGTAGGTGACGCCCTCGAGGTCGCCGGTCCCCTTTTTGATGGCGCGCTCGATGTTGTCGTTGGGCATGTTGCTCTCTTTCGCCTTGTTGATGGCGATGCGCAGGCGCGGGTTGCCCGACGGGTCCGATCCGCCGATGCGCGCCGCGACGGTGATTTCCTTGATGATCTTGGTGAAGACGGCGCCCCGCTTCGCGTCGGCAGCCCCTTTCTTCCTTTTTATCGTCGACCATTTATTATGACCTGACATACGCTTCTCCTGAGATTATCCTGTGATTTCCAATGTTCAAAGAGCCCTGCGAGTGCATGGATGCCGCCTTTCGGGGCCTTGTGCGCGGTGTCCGTGGAGGATGTGCCATACGGGAACCGTTCCGCGCGGTGATGACAGCCTATTAGTATCCCCTATTAATTTTCAACTGTAATTTTTGTATCCGGTCCCTGGCCTGGTTGCTGTTGTAATCGAGCTCGATAGCCTTCCGGTAGAAGTCTATCGCCCTGTCCAGTTCGCCCAGGCGCTCGTAGGACCAGGCGATGTTCCAGCGGACCTTGCCGGCGTTGAGCTTGGTGAAAAGGTACTCCTTCTCGCGGTTCTCCAGCTCCAGTTTCCCCTTCTTCTCCTGCTCGGCGAAATAATCGCCCGTGCTCTCCACGGCCTTCTCCCGGGCGGTCTTCTTGATCTTCTGTATCTCGTCCCGGATCTTCTTTATCTCGTCGATACGCCCCCGTATGTCCGACAGTATCTCCTCCTGGTATTTCGCGGTGTTCTGGTACACCTCGGCGGCCTTGTCGAACTCCAGGTCCTTCATGTGAATGTCGCCCATGTACTCGCTGATCTTGGAGCGGCGAAGCACATCGTCCTCCGGGAGGAACTTCTTCGCTTCGGTGAAGGAGCTCCGGGCCAGGTTGTAGTTCCCCGTCCTCTTGTAGGCGAGGAAACCCAGGGCGAAGTGGATGTAGCCGTCGTCCAGTTTCTGTTTCAGGTATTTTTTGTAGTTCTCGACGGTGTCGAGATACCGCCCGGTGTCCTCGTAGAGGTTGCCCAGCACCAGGTAAAGCTTCGGATCGTCGACCTCGCCCTTCGAGCGCACGAAGCGTTCCAGATGGAAGATCGATTTTTTCTTTTCATTCGTTTTCGACAGCGACAGGCCCAGCTCCAGCGAGTATTCGGCCTTCGACGGGTTGAGCTCGTAGGCGGCCTCGAGCATCCGGCTGTACGCCTCGGGCTGGTTCTGGTCCTTGTAGACCTGCGCCATCTCGTGGAAGACGGTATCATCCTTCCCGGACTCAATCACCCGGAAGCGCAGCGCCTGGGTATAGTGGCTGAGCGCGGAGTCGTACTTCCCCAGCTTGTGGTAACAGCGCGCGGCGTGGACGTGCATGGACGACAGCTCCGGGTTCGATTCTATGAAAAAGCCGCCGGGCTTCCGGCTGCGGTACGCCTTCTGGAGCAGGACCTTCCCGGACTCCAGGTTTTTCATGATGTCGTATTCGGAGGGAGTGAGCCTGTCACCGGCGCGGCCGTCGTATATCTCCGCCAGCCGCTTCGTCGCCTTATCGAGCGCACCCCTGTAGTCCTTGTTCGCGTACAGCGAGGCAACCTCGTCGTCGGTCTGCGAGAACGCCAGGCCGTGCGCGAAGAGGGCGATAGCGCACACCGCCATCACCGCGAGAAGTTTTTTTACATGGGTTGATATACAGATTCCGCGCATCATATCATCGCCGGTCACAACGCCAGTCCGGGCGCTCCCCGAAGGGACCGCCCCCGTATACTATCGGCATATTTCCGGAATCTATCAAGCGAAAAGAGGGCAGGATAACGATGGTTTTGCGGCCCAAAACCGGAAATACATTGACAGTCCCCGCAAAGGGGGTATGCTATCACCCGCTGCCGGGCATGCGTAATTCCGGTCAGCATCAGCCGCAATGCCTTCTGTACTCGGATGCACCGCGTGATAAGGGAGGGGATGATGATACACTTTTTTTCCTCAATAAAAGAAAAGCTCTCGAAAGCGCGCTCCAACCTGACGAGCGTCGGGGAGAAGGAGCCGCTGAACAAGTTTTCGCTGGCGGTGATACTGCTACTCGACGTGTTCATCCTGCTGGCGCTCTTCGAGGGGCTCGACGAGCACACCGCCCAGCTCACATCCCCTGGCGAGTACATCCCCGACGCGTGCAGGGACATCGTCCTGCAGGAGAACTGGGCCGACGAGAACAGGATCGACAAGCTCGCAGGCATCATAGTCCCCGCGCACAGGTCGTATGTCCGCGATGAGGAGCCCTCCACGAAGGACCTGCACCCGGTGTGCGCGATGTGCGTCAAGAAGCTCGAGGCCATCAAGAAGGACAAGGGCGTCATCACCCTGCTGGAAACTCGCCGGAAGCTGTCGATCGAGAAAGGCGCGCTGACCTCTACCATCGAT
>JAGODF010000206.1 GCA_017998375.1 Spirochaetota bacterium | reverse complement strand
CCACTGGCGGATAGATAAGATGAGAAGAGCATACGAGCGCGAGAAAAGACTGGCAAGGTGAAAAAAACAGCCTCCCGATTTAACAGCGGGAGGGTGATACCGGTGTCGGCCTACATCCCGGGGTGCGCCGCCAGCCCCCAGGCGATCATCGACGGCGTGGTGAAGCTCCTGGAGAGCGTGAAGGGCGGCGCGTCACCGGAGTCGGCGGCGCCGGAGGAAGACGGCAATGGATAAGGAACAGGATGTAGTCGCGAAGATGCGGGAGATATTTCCCTTTCCGGAGGGGAGCATCGCCGTGCAGAGGGCGCGGAGAATAAACGCGGAATTCAGGGAGGGGGATTTCGACGACCTCTTCAACAGGACGGTATCGGCCGGGGAATTCACGATGCTCCCGGCGATCTCGGGCCTGGACCAGGGCGACTGCTTCGCCGTCATCTATCACCTGGCGCGCGAGGACGGTATCGTCCTGAACCTGAAAAGAATCGTGCCGAAGGAGAAGGCGGAAGTCCGGAGCGTCACGCGACTGTTTCCCTGTGCGGAGCTCTACGAGCGGGAGCTTATGGACATGCTGGGAATCGCCGTGAACGGCCTGTCCGCCGGCAGGCGCTACCCGCTGCCGGAAGGATGGCCGGAAGGTCAGCATCCCCTGCGCAAGGACTGGAACAAGGAATCACTGGACACGTAGAGAGGAAACCATGTCACCCCTTAAAGATGTCGATATAGCGGTGGGTCCCCAGCACCCGGCCCTCAAAGAGCCCGCGAGCTTCCTGGTCTCCTTGAGGGGGGAGACCATCACCAGCGTGAACGTGAAGGTTGGATACAACCACCGCGGGATAGAAAAAGCCACCGAGGACAGGACCTACCTCCAGAACCTGTATCTCCTGGAGAGGATCTGCGGGATATGCTCGCACACACACGCCACATGTTACGTCCAGGCCGTTGAGGAGCTCGCTGCCCTGGAGGTGCCGCGGCGCGCGCAGTACATACGCACGCTCGTGGGTGAACTGGAGCGCCTGCACAGCCACCTCCTGTGGTTCGGCGTGGCCGCCCACGAGATCGGATTCGACACGCTGTTCATGTACTCCTGGCGCGACCGCGAACTGGTGATGGACCTCCTGGCGAACATCACGGGCAACCGGGTGAACTACAGCGTCAACACGATCGGCGGCGTGAGGCGCGACATCTCAGCGGAACAGGCGGCCGATATCCTCAAGGCGATGGATACACTGGAGGAGCGCATAAAGTATTATATCAATGTCGCCACCGAGGAAACGACACTTATCAACCGGCTCTCCGGCGTGGGCGTGCTCTCCAGGGAGGACGCCGCGAGCCTGGGGGCAGTGGGGCCCACGGCGCGCGCCTCCGGGATCCCGAGGGACGTGCGGAAGGACGATCCCTACTGCGCCTACGCCGAGCTCGATTTCAAGGTCTGCGTGAGCGATACATGCGATGTCTTCGGCAGGACCGTGGTGCGCCTCCGGGAGCTCCAGGAATCCTGCTCGATGATACGCCAGATGCTGGCGGCCCTGCCCGAGGGGCCGCTCACGGTGAAGGCGCCCAGGAAGGTGCCGGCGGGCGAGGCCTTCAGCCGCTACGAAGCGCCGCGCGGAGAAGACGTGCACTACGTGCGCTCCAACGGCACCGAGAAACCCGACAGGGTGAAGGTGCGCGCCCCCACCCTGGCTAACATCCAGGCCGTGTCGAAAATGCTGGAGGACCGGTTCCTCGCGGACCTGCCCATCGTCATCGCGGCCATCGACCCGTGCTTTTCCTGCACGGACCGCATGGTGGAAGTGCGGCGGCGCGGCGCCCGGTCGCGGGAGCTCATGAGCTGGGCGGACCTGCGCCGGCACGGGATAGAGTGGTACCGGGCGCGGGGCGTCGACATGGGAACACTATCCCGGAAATATTTCACCCGTTGAGGAGCACGCATGTCAGAGATCTTCAAAATCATGGTCTTCCCGGGATTCCTCTTCCTGGTCCTCACGAGCTTCCTGGTGGAATACCTGGACAGGAAGCTCCACGCCAGGTTCCAGAACAGGGTGGGGCCGCCCTGGTACCAGCCCGTCGCCGATTTCATCAAGCTTCTCGGCAAGGAGATCATCTTCACCAAAACCGCCGATAAAATCGTCGTCTCCACCATGCCGGTCTTCGCGCTGGCGGCGACCGTGACGGCGTATCTCTACATCCCGCTCTGGCGGCACGAGGCCATATTCAGCTTCGACGGCGACATGATCGTGGTGCTCTACCTGCTCACCCTGCCGACCTTCGCGTTCTTCCTGGGCGCCTGGTATTCCCAGAGCATCTACGCCATGTTCGGCGCCGTGCGTTCCCTCACGCAGCTTTTCGCCTACGAGGTGCCCCTGCTCCTGTCGGTCCTCGCCTCGGCGCTCCTGGCGAACACCTGGTCCATGGACGATCTGACCAGGTTCTACTCGGAGCACCCGGGGTACTGGCTCTTCAACCTGGTGGGTTTCGTCACCGCGGTCATCGCCCTCATCGGCAAGCTGGAGAAGGTCCCCTTCGACATCCCCGAGGCGGAAACGGAGATCGTGGCGGGCTGGTTCACCGAGTACGGCGGCGTCTTCTTCGCCTTTATCCGCCTTACCCTGAACGTGGAGATGATCGTGGGGGCGTCGCTCCTCGCGGCGGTGTTCCTTCCCTTCGGACTTGGCTTCGGACCGGCCCTGGGATTCCTCATTTATGCCGGGAAGGTCCTCTTTATCATCCTGATCATCACCCTGACGCGCACCGTCCTGGCGCGCCTGCGCATAGACCAGATGATGGAGTTCTGCTGGAAGTACGTCTCCTCCGCGGCGTTCCTCCAGATCCTGGCGACGCTCACCATCAAGGGGGTGCTCAACCCGTGAAGAAACCCGCGCGCATGACCGGTGAACTCGTGAAATCCGTATTCAAGCGGCCCGCGACGACACGCTACCCCTACGTGAAGGGCGACAGTTCCACGGGGTTCCGGGGGAAGATACTCTTCACCTCCGAGAAGTGCGTGGGATGCAAGCTCTGCATGCGCGATTGTCCCGCCGGGGCCATCACCATCACCAAGGTGGGGGAAAAGCTGTTCGAGTGCGATATCGACATGGCGAACTGCATCTTCTGCGGCCAGTGCGTGGACTCCTGCCTCAAGGACGCCCTGGCGCTTTCTGAAGAGTTCGAAAACGCCGGGCTTGACGAAAAGAGCCTCATGGTCCATTTCCGTGCGAAGCCTAAAGACGGGCCTGAAAGCCAGTCTTGAGGGCTGGCGGAGGATCGCCTTCCTGGGCATAGGTTCCGAGCTGCGTGGCGACGATGCAGCGGGACCGAAGGTCCTGGAAAGGCTCGCGGCCTCGCTCGGGGGACGGGACGATATCGCCTTCTTCCACGGCGGGAGCGCCCCGGAAAACCTCACCGGCGCCATCCGCGACTATAACCCCACGCACCTCGTCGTCATCGACGCCGCCGACCTGGGCAAGAAGCCGGGGAGCGTCCGAATCATCGGCGAGAGTGAAATCGGCGGCGCCTCCTTCTCCACGCACAGCCTGCCCATTCCCATCATCCTGGGGTACCTGCGCTCAACCGTGAAGGCGAGGGAGATAGTGATAGGCATCCAGCCCGGGAGCCTGGAGTTCGACTCCCCGGTTACGGCGCCCGTCGCCGCGGCGGTCGCGTCGCTCGCGGACGATATCATCCGCGCGGTAGAAACAACGCGCGCGTGATGTCCGGGTAAACGCATCACGCCGAATTTCGAACAATTATCGGGGATTTTTTTCTGCTGTCATTCCCGCCCCCGCCTGCGCGGGGAATAGTTTCGCGGAATTTACACCGGCTGGTTATGCCGGTGCTACAGCCGGAATGACAGTTCCCATTCAGGGAATGACGGAAAGCGTTTTCGGCGGTACGGTGATTTCTCTGGTTTTCATGCGGTGGAGTCCTCCCTCCATGAGTGTGAGCAGGTGCAGCCTGATACGGCCCGCGCTCTTCAGCAGGCCGGCATACTGGCGGTGAAGCTGGTTGTCGGGGTCGAGCGTGAAGCGCATGACCGTGGGATCGTCGATGCCGCTGACCACGATGAGTACCATGACCGCCGCACCCCAGGGCTCGATGAAAACTCCGGGCGGAGTGTCGTCGACCGCCTCTATCACTTCGTAGGAGTTGAAGTAGAGCACGTGGAGCGCGTCCTCCCCGGCGAAGAGCATGATCTCGTCGCGGTCGATGAAGTTCCGGTACAGGTGCGCGCAGGGCCCCTCGCGGGGGAGGGCGATATCGGGCTCCGACCGGAGGAGCTCCTCCAGTATTTTCTCGTTGCCGTACATCAGATCCCGGACCCCCCGTTGAAATATGATTCCACCGCCTTCTCCTGGTGTACCCGCAACCCCGGCGGGACGTCATGGGTGATCCAGACGTTGCCCCCTATCTCCGCCCCCCTGCCGATGGTGATCCGCCCCAGGATGGTGGCCCCGGAATAGATGATCACGTCGTCCTCGACTATCGGATGGCGCGGTATGCCCTTTATCGGATTCCCCCTGTCGTCCAGGGGGAAGCTCTTCGCACCCAGGGTGACTCCCTGGTAGATGCGGACGTTCTTCTGGATCACGCTGGTCTCGCCTATCACCACGCCGGTGCCGTGGTCGATGAAAAAGCGTTCGCCTATCTGCGCGCCGGGATGGATGTCGATGCCCGTCCGGGAGTGCGCGAGCTCGGTGATGATGCGCGGTATGATGGGCACTTCCAGCCGGTACAGCTCGTGGGCGATCCGCTGGTTGGTCAGGGCGAGGATGCTCGGGTAGCAGAAGATCGCCTCGCCGTAGCTCTGCGCCGCGGGGTCGCCGGTATAGGCAGCGTCCACGTCCGTGGACAGAAGGTGCCGTATGGCCGGAAGCCGCTCGATGAAGCGGACAGTGACGGTGCGGGACTTCGCCTCGCAGTCCTCGCAGACTACCGGGATGTTGTTCTCGTTGCAGGAAAAACAGTACCCGCGGTTGATCTGTTCCGAGAGCATGGCGAAGACCCTGTCCACAGTGGAGCCTATGTAGTAGGTCATCGTTTCTGGCCTGATTTCCGAATGGCCGAAATAGCCGGGGAAGAGTACCGTGCGCAAGAGCTCCACTATCTCCGAGAGGATTTCCACGGAGGGCATGGGCACGTCGTGGTTCGAACGGTGGTACACCGCCTGGTAGGACTGCGGGATGCACAGCTCTTTTATGACATCGTTCAGTATTTTTCCGGGATTGCCTTGATTGACGGGCCTGCTCATTCTTTCCTCCGACCGCGAGTCCGCGCATGCAGCGGGCCTGCGCGGCGTGCGTGATATGGCTTTTCTGGCCCGGGTGCGACAGTGCGGTACCGTGAAGCGCGCGTCTGATCAGGGGCCGAATCCGCACACTGCATCACACAAGTATCTGATAGGCGATGGGCGGGAAATTGTAAATGATTTTTCATGACGGGGACGTATTGGAGAGGATCGTTGCGCCCCGGGAAAGGATAGAAAAAAGGAGGACGATATTCATCATCCTCCTCTTCCATAGCGCAATGAAAAAGAATTTACTTCGCGGGTGCCTGCTCGGCGGGCGCCTGCTCAGCCGCGGGAGGTGCTGCCTGCTGGTCCGCGGGAGGCGTTGCGGGCTTGCAGCCGACGATTGAAGCCGCGAAAACAACCAGTAACAGGAAAATAATCTTTTTCATACGATATCAACTCCTTGTAGTAAGATTTGCTAAAAGGGTGGTGCGATAATAGTAAAAAATCAAGTACTAAAAACCGAAAAAAATCATATTTTTTGAAAATTATATGAACAAAAACGATAAAATAATCCAGTTATTGAGACAGTGAATACGGTTGATACAACAAACATGTTGCGAAACTGGCATCTCGCACTCACAAGGAGCCCCTGCGGGGGGCTTTTCAGGGGCTTCGCCCCTGAAACCCTAATGCACAACACGTGATTTGCAACAACACTAATTTTGTAATTGTAAATTCAGAAGGAAAATGTGCAGCGCGAGGTCTCCGATTCCCAGACGGTCACGGAATCCATGGAAATTTTCGTGAAGCCGCGCTCCGCGAGTGCGGTCCTGAACTTCTCGGCGATGTAGCGGGCGATGTTCTCCGAGCTGGGATTGTGCCTCGTGAAGTAGGGTATGTCGTTGATGTTCGTGTGGTCCAGCCCGTCGAGGATCTCCTTCAGCATCGATTTCAGCACGGTGAAGTCGATGAGCAGGCCGATATCATCGAGCTCCTCACCCCGGACGCCCAGGACCACCTTCCAGTTGTGGCCGTGCAGGTTCTCGCACTTCCCCCTGTAGCCCCGGAGCTGGTGCGCCGATGAAAAGTTCCCCTCGACGGTGAGCGTGTACACGGGCGCGCCCCTAAATGAAATTTGACAGGGAGCGGGCGATCTTGTCGATCTCCCGCTTTGTCAGCGTGGGATATATGGGAAGCGAATAGAGCTTCTTGGAGAGCCTGTCACTGTGCGGGTACTCCATCCCCTTCTGTTCGATGTACGCGTGGAGGGGGGTCGCCACGGGCCGGGCGAGATCTATGCCTGTCTTCTTCCAGTATTTCTCGACCCGCTCCACCGGCGCGTCGAAAAGAACCGGGAACGACTGGTACGCGAAATGGTCGCTGAAGGTGTAAAACACCCTGTGCGATGTGATCCTCAGCGCGTTGTAGTAGACCGTCGCTATCTCCCTCCTCCTCTGGAGGAGCGCCGGGAGCTTGTTGACCTGCGAGATGCCCATGGCGCCCTGGAAGTCGGTCATGATGTAGTCGTAGTGCAGGGAAGGAGTCTTGCCGCTGTTGCCCCGCAGTTCCTTCATGACGGAGTAGAAACGGGAGTTGTTAGTGAGCACGATGCCGCCGTTGCCCGTGGTGATCATCATGGCCGGCGCGAAGGAGGCAACGCAGAGCGCCGACTGGCGCGGCGCGGCGCCCTCGGGGAGGGGACAGCCCAGGCAATGGGACAGGTCCTCGATGACGGGAAGGTTCAGTTCCGCAAGGGGCGCCAGGTCCCGGGTGAAGCCGAACATGTGGCCTGCCACGACCGCTTTCGTTTTGTCGGATATTTTTTCCCGGAACTGTTCCGTGCCCGGGCAGTAGGAGTCGGCGTCGTTGTCCGCGAGGACGGGCACGCTCCCGGTGAGCGACAGCGCGCAGAGCGGCGCGGCGTCAAAGTACGAAGGCATCACCACCTCGTCGCCGGGTGATATCTCCAGGGCCCTGAACGCCAGGTGGTAGGCCGCGGTGAGTGTGTTCACCGCCAGCGCGTATTTGTAGCCCGTCAGCTCGGATATTTTCGCCTCGAAGTTGCGGATGATGGCGCCCTTGTCCAGCTCGTCGTTGATGAGGCAGTCGAGGACTCCCTCGAGTTCCTTCCGGGTAATTGTCGGTTTTGATGACGCTATGCTCATGGTGTGTACGGTTACAATTCATTCCCGTTTTCGTCAAACGAAAATAGTTGATGGAATCGTGTTTTGCTGATAGAGTTGTATCCGCGTTGAAAGATTGTCCGTATAAATATGGAACAAGGTTTCGCCGGTACGAGAAGGCCGGATTAAGGAGGAAAATCATGACTGCGATGAAAACGGTAATATGCGTGATAGCCGTAGCCGTGGTATGCGTGGTATCGGGAACGCCGGCGATGGCGCAGATAGTCCTGGACTTG
>JAGODF010000204.1 GCA_017998375.1 Spirochaetota bacterium | reverse complement strand
GTGTACGGGATCGTTCAGCAGCACGGGGGCTGTATCAGCCTCGCGAGCGAACCGGGGGAGGGTTCCGCGTTTACCGTCTTCCTTCCCGCGCATGACGATGCCTCCGCCGGTGGAATGGCGGGCTCCGCTGATGGGCATGTCTCGCGCGGTCACGGGAAGATACTGGTGGTGGACGACGAGGAGGCAGTCCTGAAAGTGGCGGGAGGTATTCTCTCCACAATCGGGTACGAGGTGGTGTCCAGCATGAGGGGAGACGACGCCGTTGCCCTGTACCGGGAGCAGGGCGGGGGCATCGCGGCGGTGCTCCTGGACATGTCAATGCCGGGAATGTCGGGTATCGATATTTTGAAAGAGCTCGTCGCCATCAATCCGGACGTGCGGGTGCTCCTGAGCTCCGGTTTCGCCGAGGACGACAAGGTCCGTGCGGCCAGGGACCTTGGAATCCGGGGCTTCATCCACAAGCCCTACACTGCCGGGGAGCTTTCTCGCGCCATGAAGAAGATCGTAGGTGGATGAGTGCATCGCCGCCGGAACGAGCGCGCGTTTCCGTCCGGGCGCTTCAGCCCTTTGCCATGTAGTGCGCGCGTTTCGCCTCCGGGAACTTCTCGATGGCGTAGCGGAGCATGGTGCGCGGCATGGCGCGGTGATGTTTCTTGAGGAACCGTTCCTCCGCGGCCATGTCCATCTTGCCGATTTCCCTGAGCATCCAGCCCACGGCCTTGTGCATCAGGTCGTGGGTGTCGGACATGAGCGCCTCCGCCAGTGCGAACATGTCGGCGAAATCGCCCTGCCGGATGAAGGCATACGTCGCCAGGACGGCGACGCGGCGCTCCCAGAGAACCTTCGAGCGCGCCAGCCTGTGGAGGATTTTCCTTTCGGATGTACGTTCCAGGAGGTGCGCGCCCATGATCTTCGGCGCCGAGAGGTCCACGAGGTCCCAGTTGTTGATGCCCCGGAGGTGTTTCACGTAGAAACGGTAGATCCGCTCCTGGCCGGCCTTATCGGCGCGGCGGTACTGTTCCACCAGGATGAGTGCGCCCGTGAGCCTGCATTCGTGCGCCGGATCGTCCAGCAGGAGCGCTGTTTCCTCAAGTGGAAGGGAAAGCGCCCGGCGGGCGATATCGCGCTGCAGGGGGACCTTGATACCCAGGAATATATCGCCCTCCCCGTATTCGCCCTTCCCTGTTTTGAAGAAGCGCGACAGTATTTCCGACTGCTTTTTGTCCGCGATTTTTCCCAGCGCGGCCCTTACTTCCCCGGCGGCGGCCATAGAAAGAGGCTTGCTTTTTTTCGAGCTCATGCGCAGTATGATAGGCGGGATTGTATATTTGTCAACAACTCCCGGGCGGTCCAGGCCGCATTATTGTCACGGGGAATGTCTATGCCAGAGGAACGATTCAACCAGGTCCTGGAGTTTTTGCAGAAGAAATACCCGACCAGGAGCACGGAACAGCTGTTCGACCTCCTGGAGGTGATAATCGGATCGAGCGACATTCTCGAGAGCGTGAACTACGACAAGGAGCTGGCGGCCCAGGAGCTCATCAAGCGCTACGGCGACGCCGAGGACCGGGGGGAGATAGAGGCGGAGCAGGAAAGCGTATCGATGAGCCTGGAGCGTCACCCGGAGTTCCGCGATGTCGTGAAGAAGGTGGTGAAAGCCACGGTCCAGTTAATCAACGAGGAGTCCCCCGCCGTGGAGAGCCGCATCCGCAAGAAAAGGCACTTCGTGCTCGTGAACGTCATCCGCGAGCTGGAAAAGCTCCTCTAGGAACGGAACACACCCCCCTCCAGCCACGCACGGACGGCAGCGGCCACGCCGCACCAGTCGTGCGAGGGCACCACGCTGAATTCGCTCCGTATATCCCCGGGGGCGTTTTCCACCACGTAGGCCGCGCCGGCCCATCGCAGCAGGTCAAGATCGTTGTAGTCGTTTCCCACGGCGGCGGTATCTTCGCGCGCGATACCCAGCCTGCCGGCGAGCCACGCGGCGGAATGGCCCTTGGAGACGTCGGCGGGGAATATCTCCACCCATCCCGAACGGCCGTCCAGGGGCGAGGTGGTGCGGATGACGGTGCATCCCGTAAGCCGGAGACGCAGGCGCTCCAGGAGGTCGTTGCTGTCGTGCCCGTCGATGATGGCGATGAGCTGGGACGATTCCCCAAAGCTGTCGAAGCTGTCACCCGGCGTCGCGTAGTCCCGGTAAAACTCCAGACGCGCGGTGAAATCGCCGCGGGGTGCGCCGGAGGAACGGTACTCGAAGTGGTGGTTCTCGGGCACGGGACGGTGTACCATGAAGTCCAGGTCCTCGTCGAGGAGAACGCGCGCCGCGCGCGCGGTGGCGGGACCGTCCAGCGAGCGGGAAAAGATGAGGGAGCGGTCCGTGGTGTCGATGATGCCGGCGCCGGTGGAGAAGATCACGTAATCGACGGGGATATCGTCCCCACCGCTTTTCCGAAACGAGTAGAGGTTGCGCCCGGTGGAAATGGCGCACGTAACGCCGCGCGCCCGCAGGGAGCGGAGGGCCTGCAGGTCGGCGGGAGAAAAGGTCCCGTCGGAACGGCGCAGGGTGCCGTCGTAATCGGTGATGAAGAGACGCCCGCCGCCCATGAAGCGCTTATTTCGCCTGCGCCGACGTTATGCGCTTCACGAAATCGCGAATTTCGCGTACCACCAGGTCCCTGTCCGTCCGCTCCCACTTGCTGAGGAGCACGTGAGCGCCGTCCTTCACCTGCACGATGCGGTTCTGCGGGTTCGCCTTCGTGGCGTGGCCGAAGCGCTCGAAGGCCTCCTTCATGTGTGACACGGAGGCAGAGCCGTCCTGGTTCTCCTCGTCCTTGAAGTAGTAGAGCATCAGCACGGGCAGGGTGATTTTGTCGAACACATCATTCCTGGCGACCATTCGCGCGAGGCTGATAAGCTGCCATCCGGAGGCGAAGTGCTGTTCGCGGTACCAGTAGTTGGTCCAGTTGTCGGCCTCCGGGGGCACGGGGCTGGAGCTCACGCGGACCGGGTTGAGGGCAGTGAAGGCGCGGAAGATCGGGTAGTGGTTCACCAGGCGCGCAGTCGCCGTGGGGAAGTTGTAGAAGGGCGATACGAGGACCACGCCGGACATCTTCTCCGGGTAATTCGCCGCAAGGTAGGTGGTGATGAGCCCGCCCATGCTGGTGCCCACCACGACGACCTTGTCGCCCAGCTTCTCCATCATGCGGAGAGCCGTGACCGCAGTGTCCAGGTGCGCCCTTGGCGTCGCCTTCAGGTGATCGTCCTTGTTGGTGCCGTGTCCCGGAAGGCGCAGGTAGTATGTGTTGGCCTTCAGGTCCTTCGCGATGACGTCCATCAGGTGCTCGCCCTCGGCGCGGGAGGCGCCGTAGCCGTGGATGTAGAGGATTGCCACGGGAGTCTTCCCTTTCGAATAGCGCACCAGGCGTTCCTCGTTGCCGGGCTTGGCGCCCAGAGCCTTGCTATCCGCCAGCCGCGCGGCATAGTATTCCTCGAAGGTCGCCGGCAGCTCGACCGCCTCGTACTCGTACGAGGGGATATTGCAGTTGTAGTTCACCGTGTAGGCGAGGACCGCCAGCACCAGTGCCGCGAGTGCGATTTTCTTTTTCATGATGTCACTCCTTTAAGGTGTCTTCGTATATTCGCGCGATATAATGCCGTTGCCTTTCTCCGCGCTCTCCGCGTGAAACAATGACTTTGCAGTGCGAGAACCTCGCGCTCTGTATTCACATGCCCGCGCCATGCAGGGGACTTCGCGTCTTTCTTTTGCGGAAAAGAAAGACGCCCAAAGAAAGCCGCGCCTCAATCGCCGGCGAGGCTGGGCTTACTCTTTATTTATATTCACTCTGCAAGGGCCGCTGAAGGACGTCCGTGTCCTCATCGTCCCTCCCTCGACCTCGTGTCTCGGGTCTTTTATCATTTTCCTCTGTGTCTCCGTGCCTCTGTGCCTCCGTGGTTGCCTTTAGCCGTTATCCTTTCACCAGCCTGCGGTCGTGGGCCTTCCATGTGAGCGCGAGCAGTATGATCGACAGGCCGCACGACGCGAGAATCATGTATATCCCCCCGTCCCATCCCATGAACTGAACCACCTTGCCGATGCCCAGCTCCGCGATGACCGCGCCGCCCATGTAGCCGAAAAGCCCCGTGAAGCCGGCGGCGGTGCCGGCCGCCTTCTTCGGCACCAGGTCCACCGCGCCCACTCCTATGAGCATCACCGGTCCGTAGATGAGGAAGCCGATGAGGAAGAGGCACGCAGAGTCCACGGCGGGATTGCCGGGCGGGTTGAGCCAGTAGGCCACCACCGCCGCGGTGACCAGGAACATGTAGATGACCGAAACAGGCGCGCGCCGGCCGGAGAAATACCTGTCCGAGAGCCAGCCCGCCAGGAGCGTTCCCGGTATGCCGGCGTATTCGTAGACGAAGAACTGGAACCGCGAGAGCGCGTCGGAGCTCCCCTTGACCGCGGTGAGATAGGTGGGCGCCCAGTCCAGGACGCCGTACCGCACCACGTAGACGAAAACGTTCGCCAGCGCCAGGATCCAGAGGTAGCGGTTGTTCAGCACGAAGTGGAGGAGTATCTCCTTCGACCCGAGTTCCCTCTCGCGGTCCTCCACGCCGGTGTGCGGGTAGTCGTGTGTGTATTCCTCGATGGGTGGCAGTCCCACTGACTGGGGCGTGTCGCGGAGGAAGATTATGATGAGCAGCCCCATGGCGATTGCCATGGCCGCGGGCACATAGAAGACGCTGGTCCACCCGGCGAAGAGGATGATGGCCAGGCTCCCCACGGGACCCACGATGCCGCCTCCCACATTGTGCGCGATGTTCCACAGTGCGAACTTCGTGCCCCGCTCGCCGTCGGAGAACCAGTGGGTCAGCGTGCGCGCGCAGGGCGCCCATCCCATTCCCTGGAACCAGCCGTTGATGAACCAGAGCACCGCCATCAGCGCGACCGAGGGTACAAAGCCGAAGAAGAGGTTGATGACCCCCGACAGGATGAGCCCCGTTGCCATGAAGAAGCGCGGGTTGGACCTGTCCGACACGTTCCCCATGACGAACTTGCTCACGCCGTAGGCGACGGACAGCCCCGCGGCGATGAGCCCCACGTCGCCCGTGGTGAAGCCGTACTCCCGGATGAGGTACGGCTTGGCCAGGGAGAAGTTCTTCCGCACGATGTAGTATCCGGCGTAGCCGAAGAAAATGGTGAGCATCACCTGGAGGCGGTAGCGTCGGTAGGCGTGGTCGATCCGCTCCGCGGAGAGCCTTTCGGCGTGGGGCGCCGGCCTGTAGAATGCGAGGAGTTTCGATATCAGCATGGCTGGAGATAGCAGGACAGAGGGAACCGGTTATTTCAAGTAGAAATATGGTGCCGGGCGATTTTTGTGGGAGGGGGGATGATAGCGTTGAAATATCATCACCCCCATGGTCGTACTACCAATACTAGAAAAAAACTCCAACATCCCCGAAAAAAATTTAACATTGCCACCCTTATAATCGTACTACAGTTCGGGAGGGTGATAGTACAGAGCCCCGCGCTGCGCGTATTTCAGTTGAAGAATACCGCGCGTGGGGCATACTCGGGCCGGGGAGGACCGTGCCATGATGAAAAAAGCGTATGTGACGATACTTCTGCTCCTGGCGGCGGCGCTGGGATCAGCGGGGCCGCGGGAGAGCCTCATGGACGCCGCCGTGAAGGGCGACGAGGATGCCGCGCGCAAAGCCGTCCTGGCCGGGGCCGATGTGAACGCGGCCGGGCCCTCAGGGGAAACGCCGCTCATGCGGGCCTCGGAGCTGGGGCGCACCTCCCTCGTGAAGTTCCTCCTCGACCGCGACGCGAAGGTCGACGCCACGAGGAAAAACGGCGTCACGGCGCTCATGATGGCCTCGGAACGGGGCAGGGAAGGTGCTGTGAAGCTTCTCCTGAAGGCCGGTGCCGACGTGAACGCCCGTGCGAAGGACGGGAACACCTCCCTCATCTGGGCCTCCATGCGGGGCCACGCGGAGGTGGTGAAACTCCTCCTGGAGAAGGGGGCGGACCCGAAGCTCGCGAACCGTCAGGGGCTCACGGCCCTCAAGGCCGCACAGGGCTGGAGGAAGGAGAAGGCGGCGCGGGTCCTCATGGAGGCGATGCTCAGCCCGGAGGAGAAGGAAGCCCGGGAGACGAAGGCCCGGGAGAAGAAGAGTGCCAAGAAGGGGGGCGATACCACCACCGGCAGCGGGAAGACCGGCGGCAGTGAAGAGGAACCGCGGGAGGACGGTGATAATGCCGCGGAGCCGGCTCCCGAATGATTTTGAATCTGCAGTGCAAATGCGCAGCGACCCGCCGCCGCGCGATACATACATTAAAGGAAGGTTACACAGATGAAATGCAGGACGAAAAGCAATCCATACCTTGAAATGTTCCAGCGGCAGTACGACGCGCTCCGCGCGAACCCGGACTACGGCCGGGTGGCAAACGCGATCGACGACCTTGTGCGTCATGACGACGCGGAATTGGCCGGGATCTTCTCGGAGGAACTCGGCAACACGTGGACGCTCTGGGGCGACAAGCTCGCGGGGAGGGCGGCGTCGCTCTCGGCGGTGGTGCTCAAGTGGGACGGCGACGGTGAATTCCCCAATGTCCCCATGCTCGTGTTCGCTGACGGGTACGATTCGCATGCAATCACATCACTCTCGGAAGAGCCGGGTGCGAGTGGGTTACTTGAATCGCCAGGCGATCCGATCTTCGCGAAGGCGTCGTTCGGGGATCGGGTTTTCGAGGAGAGCGGCGGCTTCGATATCGACATAGTGACGGGAAGCCTGTTTGATATCGCCGTGGATGAAAATGTCAGGGATCTGCCTGTGTATGATGCAACAAAGAACCTCTTCCTCATCAAGACGCTCGACCTGGCGCTTCGCGCCGTTGACCTGACGATGTGCGGGGAACCGTTCCGCTCGCTCCCACTCGGCATGCCCTTCGCGTTTTTCGCGATACCGGGTCAGGGCCATCAGCCGATTTTGCTGCGCGAGCTGCTGTCACTGTAGGTTCGCCACGCAGGATCAGTCGGTGAACAGCGGAACCACCTCGCCGGGATGATGGAGAACGGCCGCGGCGCCGCTTTCGATGAGTTCCCGTTCGCCGCGGAATCCCCAGGCGGCGCCTGCCGGATACATCCCGGCGTCCAGCGCCGTCGCCATATCAGTGGCGGTATCACCCAGGTAGAAGAACGCATCCGGAGGAAGTCCCGCTTCCCGGGCGATGAGAAGGGCACCGGCGGGATTGGGCTTTTTGGGCGTGCCGTCCCGCAGTCCCCGGATGGTGAGGAACGGGACATCGCGGAAATACCGCTCCACCATCTCGGCGGTGAAGTCCTGGGGCTTGTTGGAGAGAACGGCAAGGCGCGCGCCTATCGCGGCGAGCGCCGCGAGCATTTCCGGGATTCCCGGATAGGGACGGGACGTGTTGTAGCAGCGCCGCCGGTATTCGCGGCGCATGTCGGCGAGGCACCCGGCAACCAGCGCCGGGTCGCCGGCGAGCTCGTCGGGAAGGACGCGGCGAACCAGGGTCTCCATGCCGTCGCCGACGAAGAGCCGGTAGGCGGCCGTATCGTGGACGGGAAGTCCCCGCGAGGCGAGGACCGCGTTCATCGACGCGGCGATATCGTGCAGGGTATCCACCAGGGTGCCGTCGAGGT
>JAGODF010000205.1 GCA_017998375.1 Spirochaetota bacterium | reverse complement strand
GATGCCGGCCCCCGCCTGGAGATAGCTCTCTTTCGGCGAGAAGACGGCTGTGCGTATGGTGATGCAGGTGTCGAGAAAGCCGTTGTAGCCCGCGTAGCCGACCGCGCCGGCGTAAATGCCGCGCGGGTGGCTCTCCGTCCCACCGATGATCTCGATGGCGCGGACCTTTGGGGCGCCGCTCACCGTCCCGGCTGGGAACGTCTCCCGCAGCACGTCGATGATGTCGCGGTTCCCGCCGAGCCGGGCGCTCACCAGGGAAACCAGGTGGATCACGTGGGAGTAGTCCTCGGGCACCATGAACTGATCCACCATCACGCCGCCACCCGGCGAGAGGCGGGCGATATCGTTGCGCGCGAGGTCGACCAGCATCAGGTGCTCCGCGCGCTCCTTCTCGTCGGAGAGAAGGCTCTGCTTGTTCGCCAGGTTCTCCTTCCGGGTTTTTCCCTGGGGAACCGTGCCGGCGATCGGCTTGAGAAACACCCTGCCGCGCTCCACCTTGACGTGGATCTCCGGGGAGCTCCCGGCGATCGTGAGTTCGCCGGACTTAAGGAAGAACATGTAGGGCGACGGGTTCACTGACCGGAGCTTCAGGTAGAAGCTGTAGGGATCGATGGCGTCGTCGATACGAGCGCGCATGGAAAGCACCACCTGTATCGCCTCCCCCGCGGTGATCAGGTCCTTGGTCCGCCGCACCTTTTCCACGAAGGAGTCCCTGGTCTCGCCGAAGCGGAGGGCCACCTCGCCGGGGCGGGACGGCAGGTACGGGAGGGAGGTGCTCTTCACCATCGCCAGTATCGACGCCTCCATCGATTCCAGCCGCTCCAGGACGCGCCCGTATCGCTCCTCCAGGTCATCTTCGCCCGCGGTGTAGAGTGACGTCGCAACGTGGTACCGGCTCTTCACGTTGTCGTAGACGATGAAGTCGTCTATCTGCATCAGGAGCGCAAGTGGCGCATCCGGGCTCTCCGCGATCCTGCCGCGGAGGATGCCCGCGTGGTTCACCAGCTCGTATGAGAAAAATCCCGCGAGGCCGCCGTTGAAATCGCCGAAACGGGGATACGACGGCGACGAGAACTTCCGCACCTCTTTCTTGAGGAACGCGAAAATATCGTCATCGACCGTCGTCGCAGTGCCGCCGCGCCGTTCTATCACCCTCCCTTCACTAAACTCGACAGTCCTGCCGGGATTGATGCCGAGAAAGGAGAATCGGCTCCACTTTCTGTTCTGGCGCGCGCTTTCGAGGAAGATGAGGTCCCCGCCCTGGCAGAGCGCCTTGAGCAATGAAAGGAGCCCCACCTCCGAGAGATTGAGTTCCCTGTAGACCGGGATCCTGTTGTGCTTTTTCGAAAGCCTGCGGACCGTGCGCATATCCGGGTATATCATGTAGCATTCGCTCCTTATCATTGATGCCGCGATAGACGCCGCCGGGGCCCGGGACAAAAAAAGCCGCGGATGGCTGCCCACCCGCGGCTTTGTAATTTCATGCAATTACAGCTCAGGCGGACACCGGTATCATCCCGCGCCACCACCAGGAACCGTTGAAAGAATATGTGCCGTTCGACCGAACCATGCAGAGTGTTTCTCCTTATAGAAACACCTTAATCCCGGCTCTTTTTTTGTCAAGGGAAAAGACGTTTTTTTCTTCTTTTTTTATTATCGATAAAAGCCGGGGGATGATATTCAACGCTCTTTGAACACGGCTCCAGACGCGGTTTTTTCCTTGACACTCCCGCCCACCCGGCCATAGAAGTATAGCTCGCAACTGCCGTCCGGCGCCGCTCCCGGCCCGAATCCTTACCCGAAGAGGTCATCATGTATCCCATTCTTTTCCAGTACAAACTTATATCCATCGGCGGCTACGGCGTCATGCTGGGCCTCGGATTCTATCTGGCGTTTCTCCTTTTTGAGCGTGAGCTCAAGATCCGGGACATGGACCCGGAGCTGGCATACAAGATTCTCCTGGTGGCGATACCCGCGGGCATCGTCGGTTCGAAGATATTCCACATCCTGGAGCACTGGGATGATTTCGTCCAGTATCCCATGGAGATGATCTTTTCAGGCGCCGGGCTCTCTGCGTACGGCGGCTTTATCCTGGCATTCATCATCAGCTATTTCGTGATCAAAAGGAGCAAGGCGAGCCTCCTTACTGTCTGCGACGCTGTCACGCCTTCCCTGGCTCTGGGCTACTGCTTCGGGCGCTTCGGCTGCCATGTCGCCGGTGACGGATGTTACGGCATTGCTGTGAAGCCCTATCACATACTCCAGTTCCTCGGCACTTCGTATCCCAATGGCATTGTGCCGGTATCTGCGCCCGTGTTTCCGACACCACTGTTCGAGGTATTCGTATCCGTGGCAGTGCTGGGCGCAATGCTACAGCTACGCAGGCTCGAATGGCCGGCAGGCAAACTCTTCTTCCTTTACATGATCCTCAACGGCCTTCCCCGCTTCCTGGTGGAGATCATCAGGACCAACCCGGTGATGTTCCTGGGCATGACCCAAGCCCAGGTGATCGGTTTATTCCTGACGATCACGGGTATCCTGGGAATTGTGCTCCTTGAGAGGAACAAGGCTGCGGCCCAGAGCTGACGGTACGGGGCGTCCGAAAACGGACGCCCTTTCTGTCTGGAGGAAGTGGTGTGTGGCGCGCACTTTCAGTCGGGAGGTGTGAGCAGGTTTGGTGGGAGCCCCCAGTAGTATATCCAGCATGTAACGTCATGAATCACAATCCGAGATGATGCGTAATTTCTGTATCGATAGTTATCGGTTTTAACCATCATCTTTTCGATCAATTCATCTAAATACCTTTCAATTGCGTCTGCAACAATAAAGGAGACAGACATCTTCCAGACCTTACATAAATCACGAGCAAACTCATACTCATCTTCCCTTAAACAGACATGCAGTTTATGCCAGTGGCTACCCGGACAGCGATTCTGATACTTCACCAATCCCCGCACAAGCCCAGCCGGCTTGGCCCGTAGTCGCGTATAATTCAACAAAGATGAAACCAGCACGGATGATCTGATGCCCGCGGTTCCGGATGCATATTTCAGTTTCCTGTATGATCTTTCCAGCAAGTTAACCGTGGTTTCGTGTCTCATATACCCCTCCTTCAACTCTTCCCCGACAAGTACGATAATCACCAATGAAAAATGTAATTTTTTTTCACACAGAATTTTAATTTAAACATATTATACTATTTGTTCATCAAAATTATTTTAACGGAACCTCTAAAAATTTCCTTTTACGACCCAATTGCTAACTGATTTGAAAAGAAACCTCGCGAATCGCTAAAACAAGAATCAATTACAACAAAAATATCATTTCAACTGCCCCGCGGTATGCATATTGCATACTGCGGGGCATCCACTTCATGCGTATCTGCAATAACGCTTCATATTATACACCAGATTGATCATGCCAACCGCCTCGGTAATCCGATCAATACCAATGCGGCACATGTAATTCCCTCCGAACCAGTGAATACTCCCAAAGATGTGTTCTATGCGTGCTCTGACCCGTGATTTAATCGTATTGCTCGCTTTTTGACGTTCCGTAAGCGGCCTGCCCCTGTAACCTTTCTCGTGAATCTTGCTGATAAATCCTTTCTGCGCTAACCCCTTCTCGATGTCTTCAGAACGGTAGGCACTATCGCCCCAGACCGGTTCATTGTTGGTTCGCGCCTTTCCGAGTAACCCAAATAACGGCTTTGAATCATGGACCTCTGCGGAAGTGACCTCATAATTTGTGATAAACTTTCTCTTTTTGTCTGCTGCAATATGGTTCTTGTACCCGAAGTGCTTCTGTTTATTCTTTTCCGTCCAACGGGCATCGACATCTTTCTGGCGTTTTTTGTTAGCACTCCAGTCTTGGGGATGTGTCCCCTCCTCTTTGATATGCTTGTTGTCATCACGGCTATTCCGTTGACGTGGGACCTCCACAAAGGATGCGTCCACAATCTGGCCGGAATGGGCCATCAGATTAGCCTTCTCCAATTGGTGATTGAACTTCCTGAATGCCTTCCTGGCAATACCGTGTTCCTTGAACCGCTCCTTGTACAGCCATATTGTTTTGGCATCCGGCATCTGATACAATGTTTCACTGCCGGAAACAAATCGCTCGAAGCTCCTGCGGTCTTTCAATTGATATTCCATCTGGTCATCCGAGAGACCATAAAGACTCTGCAGTACAATCACGCGAAACATCATGACTTCATCAAATGGCTTTCTTCCGGCATTCTTTATATTATCAGGGTTCTCTATTCGTATCTGTTTGACGATTGGGCGAAACGACTCCCAGTTTATCTTCTCGTTCAATACAACCAAGGGATCGCCCAGCTTTGTTAACTCGGCAAACCTTTCTATTTCGTCAAACAATCCGCGCTGTTTCATAATCCACCCTTTTTGTGATTGATTTCTGTGGATTATGCCCGCATATTTCTCCCTGTCAATTAATTCATGAGAATCGGTTAATTTTTAGAGGTTCCCTTAAATAAAAAAGTGTTGCGCAACCAACAGTCCCCGCGAGAATTGGAAATAATTCCCCATCCCGCTGCCACGCGCAGCGCAATTCAGGGAGGGCCGTATGGCACACGTAATGCAGCGCGATACAATTGGCGAAATACCCCGACGCTCCGCCGCAAGATTCCACAGTAAGACAGCCATAATCTTCAGAAATACCACACTCACCTTCGAGGACCTTGAACGGGAATCATGCCGCTTCGCGAATCTGATGCTGGAAATGGGAGTACGAAAGGGGGACCGGGTTGCCGTCAACGCTTTCAACTCCCACTACTATCCCATCACTTTCTTCGGCCTTGCCAAGATAGGCGCCGTTCAGGTCCCGATAAACTATATGCTGAACGGCGAGGAAATTGCCTACATAGTCAACCACTCGGGAGCACGCGTATTCATAACGGAAGATACCTTGTATCAGGCAATTCAGGTGACGAAGGATTCATTCACCACTGTGCGTCATTGGGGATGGATCCCGCTTTCCGGCGCCGAGATGCCTGCAGGTTTCTTCAATCTTGAAACGGCACTGGGCGATATGACAGATGATCTGGATGAACATGATATTTCGGCCGAGGACATCGTCCAGATTCCCTATACCAGCGGGACCGAATCCCGCCCCAAGGGCGCCATGCTGTCGCACCGCGCGCTGATGTCGCAATACCACAGCTGCATCTTCGAGGGAGAGTACCGGCCGGATGATATCAGCCTGCACGCGCTTCCGCTTTTCCATTGCGCGCAGCTCCACTGTTTTCTGGCACCGCTGCTGTATATCGGCGCGACGAATATCATCCTTCACAAGGCGGACCCGGCGGAGATGATCCGCAGCATCGAGAAATACCGCGTAACCCACATGTTCTCACCCCCCACAGTATGGATCGGCATCCTGAACAACCCGGCCCTCGCAAAGATAGATCATTCGAGTTTGCTGAAGGCGGCCTACGGCGCGAGCATCATGCCGGTGGAAATAATCCGACAGCTTGACGCGACATTCCCCGGCATCCGACTCTGGAACTACTACGGGCAGACCGAGATGGGCCCCGTGGCTACCATCCTGCGCCCGGAGGACCAGCTCGGGAAACCGGGCTCGGCGGGACGCCCCGTGCTGAACGTCGAAACCGCATTGATGGATGATGACGGCGGCTTCGTTCCGGCGGGCCAGGTAGGTGAGATAGTGCACCGCTCCGGTCACGTGATGACCGGCTATCTCAATGACGACGAGAAGACCGCGGAAGCGTTTGCGTACGGCTGGTTTCACAGCGGTGATCTGGGCATGTTCGACGATGACGGCTACCTCTTTATCGTGGACCGAAAGAAGGACATGATCAAAACCGGTGGAGAGAACGTCGCGTCTCGCGAGGTGGAGGAAGTACTCTACCAGCATCCCGACATTGAGGAGGTCGCGGTTTTCGGAACGCCGGATCCTAAATGGATTGAGCTTGTGACCGCGGTGGTGGTACCGAAAAAAGGGGCGGCCCTGAATGGCACGGAAATTATATCCTACAGCAGGGAACGGCTGGCCGGCTTCAAGTGCCCCAAAAAAGTGCATATAGCCAAGGCATTGCCGAAAAATCCATCAGGCAAAATACTGAAGCGCGAGCTGAAGAAACTGTACGCGTAACGCTGACCACTTTTTATTTTGTTGCCGCATTTTCTGGTTGATTTATCCTCGACAATCGGCTATACGATAGCTGCGGGCTTGAATCCGTGCTTATATCCATGATGCGAAACGATAATAATCCTGCCAGGTGCGCCGCCCTCTCATCTTGGACGGCGCTTATTCCGGTGTTTCTCTGCTCCTTTCTTATTTCACTCGCCGCCTGCTCCGCCGATCCGCGACTGCCGCTGGCAGAAGGTTGGAAGTTCCACAAAGCCGACAACCCGGACTTCCGGAAGGCGGATTTCAATGACGAGTCGTGGGATACTGTTGCGCTTCCCGGCCTTATCGACAGGGAGAAAAAGCGGCAGACGATATGGCTCCGCCGCAACGTCACCATTCCGTCCGATTTACGAGGCAGGGATATCGCCCTCTATGTGGGAAAAATCTGGGATGTTGAACAGACCTATTTCAACGGCGTGAAAATCGGCGCCGCGGGGAGAGAGTACCCCGACTTTTTTTCGGAATGGAACTTTTTCCGGTATTACCACATCCCGCCAGAGCTGATACGCCAGGAAGGGGAAAACATCATTGCCGTGCGGATGTTCACCAACCAGTTCGCGCTGTGGAACGACGCGCCCTTTATCTCAACGCTGAAGGAAGTGAAGATAGAGACATTCTTCAAAAAGCTCCTTGCCGAAAACATACCGATGGCACTCGGAGTCCTCACCCTTCTGATCGCCCTGGCTTCGTTGGCACAGTTTCTGCTCGACAGAACCAACAGGCTGGCACTCCATTTCACCGGCATATCGCTCATCTGGTTCTTCCTCACCCTGCATTATTATCTTCCCGACTTTTTTATAATGAGCTTCAACACCCATGACAACCTGTATTACACGATTCTTTCCATTGAGGTTTTGTGGATATATGTTCTCCTGGAAAACGTTCTTGAAACGAAGATAAAATATCTCCGCACGATATTTTACGCGCTAATACCGGTTGCCGCCATACTGTGCCTGACCGCGACGCCGGAAGACCCCATCACCGGCTGGCGCTTCGACCTGATAGGGGGCTTCGGCATACTGACCCAGGTGGCCTGGGGCGTTCTCATCGTGAAGGCGCTCCGCGAAAAAAGAAAAGACGCGACTATCATGCTCGCGGCCTACATTATCTTCATGATCTGTATCATCCACGATTCGCTCACGATCTCGAACATCATCTTCTCTGATTTTTTTTGGAACAACCTGGGCTATCCCGCGATAATTCTCGCTTTCGGCGCGATACTCTCGCTTCGCGTGGTGGACCTCACCAGGCGGCTTGCCGTCACCACCGCGGAATTCGAGAAAAAAAACCTGAATCTTCTCGATGTGCTGGCAAGCATACGGGAATCGATCGTGGAGTTGACGGAATTTTCCGCCACCATCCAGACCACGGCAAGCCAGCTCCAGCACGACATGGCGGAGCAGGGCGGTAATTTGGAAGCGACCGGGAGCGCCACGGAGGAAGTCTCCGCCGCCATCGAATCCATTGCTGAAAACGCGCGGGGGCAGGAGCACACCATC
>JAGODF010000203.1 GCA_017998375.1 Spirochaetota bacterium | reverse complement strand
ACACGGGGCTTCGCGAGGCCCCCGGTGCGCGCGATTTCTTCAACAACCAGGGCCCGGAGGTGCTGGACCGTTACGCGCCGAGGCTGATGGATATCATCCCCCTGGGAGGGCTGGTGCAGATAGCGATGGCGATCAGCATCTTCTTTAATCTCATGGGAGTGGGGAACCGGTTCTTCCTCTGGCGGATCGACGCGAACCGCTTCGCGATGGAGAACAGGGTGCGCGAGTTTTTCGGCGCCGGGCTTCTCCCCGACGAGATAGCCGCGCTGGATCCGGTGGAAGCGCACCGCGACGCCGGGGCGCGGGAAAGGCTCGACGCGATCATCGGGCACCTCGCGTCGATCGAGGCGCGGTGCCGGAAGCAGTCCCAGTCGATGCTGGTGCCCATGGGCGCGGAGATGGCCTACCGTTACCAGGAGGAGATCATTCGGAAAAATATCGTGGCACTGAAGGCGTACAGGGCTCGGCTGGCGGGCGGGGCGTGATCGCGGCATGAACAACAACGACATCCTGAAACGGATACGCTACGCCCTGAATATCGGCAACGCGGGGATGAAGGTCATCTTCGGCCTTGCCGGGCATATCGTAACCGAGGCGGAAATCCTGGACATGATGAAAAGCGAGGGAGAGGCCGGGTATGTCGAATGCGGCGACCGGGTGCTGGGGCTCTTCCTTGACGGTTTGATAGTGCAGCGGCGGGGGAGAAGGGAACCATCGCCCGGCACTCCGGATGTTACGAACGTGCGCCTTACGAACAACCTGGTGCTGAAGAAACTGAGAATCGCGCTGGGCTTCACCGACGATGACATCGTAGAGACGCTGAAGCTCGCAGGTTTTGAAATTACAAAATCGGAGTTGTCCGCCCTGTTCCGGAAGAAGGGACACAGGAACTACAAGCCGTGCGGCGACCAGGTAGTGAAAAAATTCCTTCTGGGCCTGACTTTACGGTTTCGGAAGTGAGCTCGGTGCCGGCATTCTTCCGACCCGTCGCCGTGGTGGTGTGTTCAATTCCTTGCCCCCGCCGTGATTTCCTCGACGCGCACCGTGTCATCCCCGAGAACAAGGACGAAAACCGATCCCGAAGGAGCGAGCACGTGTGTTGACTTTTCCGGGTAGGGGCCGTGCCGGGTTCCGTTGAGCCAGACGTAACGTTTTCCGGTTTCACCTTCCCCGGAGAAGGAAAATGTCAGCACGGAATGGTCTCTGCTCCACTGCGGCTCCCGGACGTTCCTGAACGATCCGACGTCCCTCCCGTTGTCATTGAGAACCAGGATGCCCCTGCCGGCACGGTAAAAGTAGGTGAGCCGGTTGTTCGGCGGATTGCTGTAGAAGTGTGCGGGGCCGATGTGATTGTTCGGACCGAGAACGGCGTCATGCGTCGCGATGAAATTCCCCCCGCCCCTGCGGAACGCGAAACAGAACTGGCGATAGTCCTGGACGGGAACCGGGTCCTCGGTAAAGTCGAAAGGTCCGACCCTGCGGTCGTTGATGACGCAATACTTCGCGTTCCCATCCGATGTCATGCGCCAGCAGAGCCTCCGGTCGTTCGTGAAAAACAGGTCCCTGGCGGGATCGACCGGTCCGGAAACGCGGCCGTTCAACCACAGCATGGAGGATGCCCCCTGCCGTGCGCCGCGCGGGATGAACAGGAACCCCGGCTTGCCGTCGAACGTGATGAAGGGGGATTCGGCGTTGTTGAACGGGCCGTAATTTTTTCCGTTGACGCGGACGTGATGCGCGCCGCCGCGCCGGTATGCCAGGACGAATTGCGTGCCGGGGTCGTCGACGGCCAGGCGGTACGTCTGGAAACCCGCGATGAACTCGTTCTTCCCGCCCCGCAGGCTGGAAAGTTCGATGTCGGGCGGCGGTATGGGACCGAAGCGCTTCCCGCCGATATTGAGGTAATCCCCGCCTTTCTCCCTGCAGTAGAAGCCGATGCTGCGGCCGTACCCGTTCGCGCTGACCGCGAACGACGCGTGTTCGAACGGACCGAAGGTTTCGTCGTTCACCCGGACGAAATGTCCTTCCCCTGATTCCCATGAGAACGCATAGGCCGTGCCGTCGCCGTTCAGGGCATAGTCGACGACCCGCTCGTAGGGCCCGAACTCGCGGCCGTTGACCTTCACGACGTCTTTCCCCTGCCTCGATTCGACGGTGAGAATTGCCGATCCGTCGGGAGAGATGCAGGTCCGCGTGAAGTGCCTGTCGAAATTCTGGACCATGTTGTTGAACCACAGGCGGCATGTCCCGTTCAGGGAGTACCAGAATGCGTGCGTCCGGGTTGCGTTCCTGTTCCTGGCCCCGGGCGGGAACAGCGGGTTGACTTCATCGACACCTTCGCGGTTGCCGTTGATGATGATGTAGCGCGTGTATTGCACAGGGATGGGAGGTTCCGATTGCGTGCCGCCGGTACCGCCGCCGCCCAGGAACGCGAGGGTTTTCTTTCCGGTGAACAGATCGTAAAGCGTGATGAAGGGCAAAATGCATGTCGATGCACACGCGTCGGCGCAGGAATCAAACACCTTTCCCGCCCGGCGCATGCCGCCCAGCCAGCAGTAGTGTGCGCGGTCGCCCGCGGTTATGCTGTCATAGGCGAGGAAAAAGCCCCTGCCGTCACGTGAGAAGAGGAGATGGTTCAGGCGGCCGTCATACACGCGGCCGTTCACCTGGAAACGCTCGTCGGATTTCAGGACTGCCGTTTTTCCGTCGGGAGAAAGAAACGCCCGCAATGTGCCGGTCCCCGCAAGGATGTCGTCGCTTCCCGGATCCCCGCGAAGAAGGAACCGGAACGATGAGACCTGGCTGGCCTGCGCCGTGGTGCAGCACAAAACCAGGAACAGGGTGATGATTGGCAGATGCGGGTATGCCGTCTTCATGCATGCATGGTACAGCACGCTTCGTCTTTTTCAACCATTTTCCGGGACGATGAACGCACGCGCAGGGGCGCGGTGCCCGCCTGATGCGATTATCTTTCCCTCACCCCCGCCGCGAGTATCGCCACCGCGATCATTGCCATTGCCCCACCGAAAACGAACGGTGCGCCCGGATGCAGCGTGAAAAGGAAGCCGGCGATGAGGCTCGCGGGCAGGAGCGCGATGCCCGTGATAGTGTGATAAAATCCCAGCGCCGTCGCCTTCGAGTCGGCCGGGGCGATATCGGACACGAACGCCTTTTCGACGCCTTCCGTCATCGCGTAGTATATCCCATATATCGGCCAGAAGATCCAGAGTAGCCAGTTCGACGATCCGGGAACAAATCCGAAGGCGATGTAGATGACCGCGTAGAGAGTGTAGCCCGCGACGAGCAGTTTCTTCCTGCCTATCCTGTCCGAGAGCGCCCCGAAGGCCGATGAGAGCAGCGTGGTCGAAAGGTTGAACGTGATGTACATGAGTATCACCGTGGAGAGGAGATGCCCGAGTTCCATGCTCCGCAGGAGGAGGAACTGGTTGGACGAGTTTCCCAGCGTGAAGACGAGCTGCACGAGGAAGAACAGTTTCAGATTCGAGTCATACTTGCGGAGGTCGAGGTTGGGCCTCGGCTTGCCGTTCCCCGCGCCGGGCGCGTGCTTCTTTTCGCGGATGAAGAACAGCACCGCGACGCCGATGACCGCCGGGATGATGGAGATGGCGAAGAGCGTGTAGAACGCGCCGACATCACGGAGGTTTTTCGTCACGGGATCGATGTAGCGCTGCACCACGAACCAGCAGATAAGCGCGCCGGCGAAGGCTCCCGCGAAGTCCATCGCTCGGTGGAAACCGAAGGCGCGCCCCTGCAGATTCCCGGGCGTCGACTCGGAGATGAGCGCGTCGCGCGGCGCGGTGCGGATGCCCTTGCCGACGCGGTCCAGGAAGCGCGATGCCAGGACAAGGGGCCACCCGTACACCGCTGCGAAGAGCACCGCCTTCGAAACCGCGGAGATCGCGTAACCGGCGATGGCAGGCGCTTTTCTCTTCTCCAGCCTGTCGGAATAGTAGCCGGCGAAAACTTTTATCAGGCTCGCCGTCGATTCGGCGATCCCCTCGATGATCCCGAGTACCGGCCCCAGGAAGGCTTTCTGGGCGGTCATGATCATGGCGATGAACGCCTGGATGAGCGGGTAGAGCATCTCCGAGGATACGTCGGTGAAAAAGGAGGTGAGTCCCGTGAGGATCACGTTCCTGTCGAGTTTTTGTTGTCCTTTCATGGTGAAACCTCAATCATTTTCGTGAAGTTCGTCGAAAAGCTCGCGGGCTTTCTTTTTCGCCTCGGCCAGCACCGCTTTCCCCCTTGCGGTAATCGTGTAGTATTTCCTGAGCTTTCCGAGCACGTTCTCCTTCCTGGATTTCAGGAATCCGTCCCTTTCCAGTTTGTGGAAGATGGGGTAGAGCGTCCCGTATGAGATGTCATACCCGTGACGCGCGAGCTCCTTGCGGAACTCCTGGCCGAATATCTTTTCACTGGCGGCGTGATGGAGTACGTGGATCTTGATGAAACCGAGCAGAAAGTCCCTGAAAATCCTGTCTCTCACCGGTCATGCCTCCAGGGCTGAATTAACGATATCCACGTCGTTATAATATCAAATACCGATATCGTTAACCGATATTATTTTATGTGGATTTTCCGTCAACCATAAAGTCGTTTTATTTAGCGCTTAACGCTTTACATTGGGTTTCAGGAGGAGGATGAGCGCGGGCAGCATAAGATAGTCGCCCAGCGGGGCGATGAGCAGCGTGAAGGCGGAGAGGAGCCCGAAGTTGATGGTGGGCTTCATGCTGCCCAGGACGAGCACGCCGAATCCAAAGCAGAGCACTATCGATATGATGAACGTGGGGCGCCCCACGTCCTTGAAGGTCTGCACGATGGCGTCCGCGTGGCTCATCCCGGCCATCATGTTACGCCGGAACCAGACCATGTAGTGCGTCGTGTCGTCCACCACGATGCCGAGCGCGATACTGCCGATCATGATGGTCGCCACGTCGAAGGGCATTTTTAAAAGGCCCATCAGCCCCAGCGTGATGAAGATCGGGAAGACGTTGGGCAGCATGCTGATGATCGTGAGGGTGAAGTTGCGGCACACGAGGAACATCATGGCGAAGATCATGATGAGCGAGAGAGAGAAGCTCCAGATCTGGGTCGTCATCAGGTTCTGCTCCATCTTTACGTACAGCGTGGAAAGGCCCGTGAGCCGGTAGGTGTGATGATTGCCCAGCTCGGTGCGCATGTACTCCTGAATCTCCCTGTTGACGATTCGCGCCTCCTCGTTGGAGCCCCACTTCGATTGCAGCGATATGCGCGCTTCCATGCGGTCGGCTGATATCATCCTGTCCAGCACCTCGGCGTTGCCGATCTCGTAGAAGTCGGCAATGTCCCGGCGTGACGCGGGGATCGTGTAATACCGTGGGTCGTTGCTGTTGAAGGCGCGGTGTATCTGCTTGAAGTAATCCGCGATAGAAAAGGACGACGTGAACCGCGCATCGTAGCGTTTCATCAGGTGGCGCTGGATCTCGTCGATCATGCGGAGGCTTGCCGGATTGTTGAAGTCGTGCTCGGGAGATTTCGCGCGTACCACGACCGCCAGCGGGATGGCGCCGCCAAGGTTGCCCTCGATGAACTGGATGTCCTGCTTGGTGCGGTCCGAGTCGAGCAGGTACCGCATGGTGTTCGTCTCGAAGCGGAGGTTCGCGATGCCCACCACGGTCGACGCGACAAGTACCGCGATGGTCCCGAAGGCGATGAGCCGGTAGTGGCGGAGGTCGAACCGCACCATGGCAGTGAGGATCCTGACGATCAAGCCGCCGTCCTCCTTGCCCCGGTGTCCCTCCCACTTGATCTTCGCGTGGAACCGCTTTTCCAGGACCATGAGCATCGCCGGCATGAAGATCATGGTGATGAAGAACGCCATCATCACCGTGATGGCCGTGTAGATGCCGAGGGTCTGCACGGGCTGCACGTTCGCGGGCCCGAAGGACATGAAGCCCATGGAGGTGGTGAGGCTCGTAAGGAAGCAGGGGGCGAGGACCATGCCGATGGTTTTTCGCACAAGCGCGGCGTAATTTTTCCTGCCGTCTTCGGCGAGGTAGTCTTCCTCGAACTCCGAAAGAGTGTGGACCGAGCTTTCCACGGCGCTCGTCAGGAGCATCGGACCCATCGCAACGGTCAGCATGTTGAAGGTCTCCCCGGACAGCACGAAAAATCCGATTCCCCAGACCAGTATGATGAGCATATTGGCCATGGTGAGCAGGGACAGCGTCAGGTTGCGCAGTGTGAACGCGACAAGTACGAAGATGAGGATCAGGGTGATGGGTGTGAAGGTGTTGAAGTCGCGGGTCGAGAGGGAGTTCATCCTGCTCTCCGCGATGGGGACACCGGCGTAGCGAAGCTCGCCGGCCCGCGCGCCCGCCGCCTTTCCCGCGGCTTTCATCACGCTGTCGATCGTCGCACGTTTCTGCTCCTCCTTGAGCGACTCGATTTCCGCGACGATTGCGGTGGTTGCGCCGTCCCTCGATATCAGGTTATTCAGGAGCACGGGTTCCGCGAGCATCTTCCCCCTGGCCGCGCGGATGTGCTCATCGGAAAGAACACCGTCTTTAGGGAAATAGTGCTTGAACGACACCGATTCCGCGTCGCCCACGGCTTCCTTGGCCTCCGTGAGGCTGAGCACCCGCTGGACACCGGGAACACGCCCCACCTCGTCCGATACTTTCCTTACGAGGTCGATGTTTTCCCGTGTGAATATCTCCCGGTCCTTGAAGACGATGAAGACGAGCTCCTCGTTCCCGAATTTCTTCTGGAATTCACGGTAGTAGAGCAGGTCGTGATTGTCGCTGTCGAAATAGATGTCGATGTGGTTGTAGTGGCGCTTCTGGCTGTAGAAGTAGAGCATCGGGAGAGTGAGGATGAGCATCACCGCCAGCACCAGGCGGTAACGGCGGATGATAAAATCGATGAAACGCTCGATCAGCGCGATGAACCTTTGTTCGAGTGCGGACATTGTTTCCCCGGAGTCCGGATGTCAGCGAACGGACGTTCATCATACGGCAAAGGGGGGCGGGAAAATCAAGCGAAAAATCCCGCCCCGTTAATAGGTTGCAAGCGCTATTCGTAGATCTTCTCGCCGGGGTCGTCGGCGCCCACGGCGTCGAGCTCCACGTCGCGCACGTCCTCCTTCGAGAGTACCTTCTGGTATTCCTTGTACCATTCGTTTTGAATGATGAGCTGCATGATCTCGTTGGAGCCTACCCAGATCATGGACAGGCGGATGTCGCGCACGATCCGCTCGATGGGGTACACGCTGGTGTAGCCGATGCCGCCCATCACCTGCATGCAGTTGTTGGCGATGGTCCACGCTGACTCGGTGACGAACTTCTTCGCCTGGGACACCATCCGCCGCAGGCGGTTGGGGTGGACGCGGCTGGAATCGGCGGCGCGGGCGGTCGTGTAGATCATGGAGCGGATGGCGTCCATGAGCATTACGCTATCGGCCACCTTGAAGCCGACCGCCTGGAAGTTCATGATCTGCGTGCCGAAGGCCTTGCGCATCGAGGTGTAGCGCGTGGCGATCTCGACGGCGGGGCGCACGGAGCCCACGGTCATGGCCGCGGTGCCCAGGCGCTCCGGTATCATCATCCTCACGAAAGCATCGAAGCCGCCGTTGATCCCGTTGAGGGCGTAGCGCTCCGGCACGCGGACGTCGTTGAATAT
>JAGODF010000202.1 GCA_017998375.1 Spirochaetota bacterium | reverse complement strand
ACGGTCCCGGTCCACGCCAAGTCCGCGGGCAACTATATCAACGCCTACCTCGCCCTCTCCGACGCGCAGCGGCGCGGCTTCAACGAGTCGATCCTTCTCGATACCGGCGGTTTCGTGGCGGAGGGGGGCACGTCGAACATCTTCATCGTGAAGCGCGGCGCGGTGATGACGCCCACGCTGCGCTCGATACTTCCGGGGATCACGCGGATGTTCATCCTCGACATACTGAAGGGAGTGCTGGAATGCGCGGAGCACGACATCACCGTCGAAGACCTGAAACAGGCCGACGAGGCGTTCTTCTCCAACAGCGTGGAGCGCGTGATGCCGGTGCTTTCGATCGACGGCGCGCCGCTGGGCGCTCCGTGCCCCGGTCCCTTCACGGAGCGCGTCATCCGGGAGATCGCCTCGGTCATAGAGGGGAGGAACTCCGCGTTTGCCCGCTGGCTCACCCCCGTCGCATAAGGTTCAATCAGGCGGGCGATATCCTATTCCCGTTGAGGTACACTTCCCAGGAATAGTCGCAGACCTTCTTCACCATGGCTCCGATGCTGCAGTAGGTGTCCTGGGACATGTTCACGGCCTTCATGAGCTTGCCGGCGTCCACTTCGCCTTCCACACGATACGCCAGGTGTATTTTAGTGAACACCTTCGGCTCCGTCTCGGCGGTCTCGCCGGTCACTTCCATGGAGAACTTCGCAGGAAGGGCGGCGCGCATTTTTTTCATGATATGGATGATATCCATGCCGGTGCATCCCGCCAGTGATTGAAGAAACATCTGCTTGGGGCTCTGTCCCTTTCCCTCGCCTCCCAGCTCCGGGTCGGTGATGTCGATAGCCATCCGGGCGGCGTTGGCATCGTTGGATGCCTCGAACTGCATCTTTTCCTTCCAGTCGACGGTTACTTTCATGGTCTTCTCCTGCAACAATGATTAGCCACAGAGGCACGGAGGCACAGAGAACGATTTAATAAGAAAGAATATGATGGCACGATTCAATTCAAGCAAAAAACCGGTTGCATAATCGCGCCGACCATGATTGGATGTGTGAACCGAACACAGTGGAGGCGCGTCATGTTCCATGTTTTTACGCTGGAAGGCAAGCAGGCGGACCTGCCCCTGGAAAAACTGCGCCGGGACCCGAGGGTCAACCGCGTGGAGAAAAAGTACCGGGCGCGCAAGTATATCGAAACCGATATGCGCGGCGCCGGCGAGCAGGTCACCCGTTATGAAGCCGGGGAGTACCGTAACGCCAGCCAGGCATACGAGAAAATGGAAAAAATGGAGGAGCGCAAGGAACCGGTCTTCCATGCCCGCGAAATAATGAGCGCGCCCGTCATCACCATAGAGCCGGAGGTCACCGCGGCGGACGCCTGGAAACGGTTCAACGACGCCGGCGTGCGCAACATGCCCGTCGTCCAGGGAAACGGCCCCATGATCGGCATCCTGTCGGAGCGGGAGCTCCTGAAGAAACTTATCATCCGGGACGGTAAAGTGGAGGAGGCCCGGGACTTCACGGTCCGGGACATCATGTCGGCTGAGGTCATCGCGACGGGCCCGCTGACCGACATCCGCCGCGTTGCGAAGGCGATGCTGGACCAGCACGTGGGCCTCATGCCCGTGGTGGACGAGAAAGGCGCGCTTGTCGGCGTCGTCACCAGGAGCGACATCCTCCACGCCATCATCCATCACCCGGGGCTCAGCCTCTGGGCATGAATATCATCAATTGAATGAAACCGATACTTTCCTTGTGTAAAAGAATATATTCATGCATAACAATGTATAAGGAGTTGTCCCATGAAAGCACTCGCATCACTCATACTCGCGGCCGCACTTCTCGCTCCAGCCGCACTCATGGCCGATGACGATCCCGGCCGGGACGCGCGCTTCTCGCTGACAGTCTATCCCTTCCCGGCGCTGGTGGGCCTCTACTCCCTTGAAGGCGAGGCCGTCATCACGGAGCACATCTCCCTCGCCGTCGAGTGCAAGTACCTGCACTGGGACCTGGACTACGAGTGGATGGGTTCCGGCTGGGAATTCACCTTTTTCATGCTGGGACCCGGCCTCCGGTACTACAGCTCCCGGGCCATGAGCGGCTTCTTCATCGGCCCCTACGTGAGCTACGTCTCCACCGACCTCACCTACACCGACGAGGACTCGGGCGACAGCGGCGAGGCGGCCCTGAACGGCTACAACCTCGCGGTATGGATGGGATACAAGCTGGTCATCAGGAGCCTCATCATCGAGATTTCCACAGGCGTAAGCTACGCGAGCCTGGACCCTGAAGTTACCTACACCAATTCGTCGGGCCAGAGCGTCTCCAAGTCGTTCGACCTCGGCCTGGGTGGCCTCTACTGGCCGGGGATCGGGTTCGGGATAGGGATAGCGTTTTAACGGCGAAAGGTCCGCGCAGTTATGGCCGATATAACCGCCCTGGCGAAGAAGAGCGCCGTCCTCATCATCGAGGACGAGCCCGGCATCATCGACACCCTCGCCTATGCCCTGGGCACCGAGGGCTTCGACGTGAAATCCGCCGGCACCGGCGGCGACGGCCTCGCCCTCTTCCGCGAGCGCGGCGCCGACATCATCATCCTCGACATTGGCCTCCCGGACATGACGGGCCTGGAGGTGCTGAAGGCGGTCCGCGGGTCCTCGGAGGTACCGGTCCTCTTCCTCACGGCGCGCGCGGGGGAGATAGACCGCGTGCTGGGTCTGGAACTGGGGGCCGACGACTACGTGGTGAAGCCGTTCAGCCCGCGCGAGGTTGTCGCCCGCGTGAGGGCCATCCTCCGTCGCGGCGCTTCCGGGAAAGCCGGCACATCGTCCACCCCGTTCGCCATCGACGAGGGGAAGCGGACGATAACCTACTTCGGCGAAAAGCTCCTCCTCCCCCGTTACGAGTTCGAGATCCTGCGCCTCCTGGTGTCGCACCCGGGCTGGGTCTTCAGCCGCGACCGGATCATGGACCTGGTGTGGGAGGAGCCAGGCGAGAGCTTCGACCGCACCGTTGACGCCCACATCAAGTCTATCCGCGGGAAGCTCCGAGCCATCCGCCCCGATATCGACCCAATAGTCACCCACCGGGGCGTGGGGTACGCCCTGAAGGAGGACCTGTGTCGCTGAAGGCCCGCATCCTCCTGGGGTTTTTGGCCCTCTTCGGTGCGGCCTTCTACCTCATCTCCGATTCCATCGTGAAGGAGATGCGGCCCCGGTACCTCGAGGCCGTGGAGGAGTCGCTGAACGACACGGCCCACACGCTGGCATCACTCATGGAAACGCAGGTGAAGAACGGCCGCATCGACACGACCCTTCTTAAAACGATGTTCGACACCGCCCTTGACCGCCGCTTCTCCGCGAAGATCTTCGGCTTCAGCAAGACGCGGGTGGGGCTCCACGCCTACGTGACCGACGGAGCCGGGAAGGTCATCTACGATTCGCGCGGAGACGAAACCCTGGGACAGGACTTCTCCCGGTGGAACGATGTCCACAACACTCTCCGGGGCAGCTACGGCGCGCGTTCCACCCGCGTCGACCCCAAGGATCCCATGTCGAGCAGGCTTTTCGTGGCCGCGCCCATCCGCAATGCCGGGAGGGTGATAGGCGTCATCACCGTGATAAAGCCCCAGGACAGCGTGACGCCGTTCATAGAGCTCGCCAAGCGGAAGCTCCTGGTGACGGGCCTCCTCACCGCCGTCGCTTTCGCTCTCCTCAGCATCGTCCTCTCGTTTTTGATATCGAAGCCGCTCACGAAGCTGGGCGAGTACGTGCGGCGCCTCCGTCACGACGACAGCGCCCGCCTCCCGAAACTCGGCGCCCGGGAGATACGCGAGCTCGGCGAGGAGTTCGCCTCCCTCTGGGAGGAGCTCCGGGGAAAGAAATACATCGAGGAGTACGTCCAGGCGCTCACCCACGAGCTGAAGAGCCCCCTCACGTCGATACGGGGCTCCTCGGAGCTCCTCATGGAAGAGATGCCCGATGAACAGCGCCGGACTTTCCACCGGAACATCGTCAGGGAGTCGAGGCGCATGGAGGAGATCATCGGCAGGATGCTGGAGCTCGCGACGCTGGAGAACCGGAGGGAGCTCCGGGATACGGAGCGGATCTCCCTGCCGGAACTGGCTGGCGAAGTGCTCGACGGCTTCGCTCCGCGAATCGCGGAGAAGAATCTCGCGGTGGAATCGCGCATTGAACCGGGCGTATCGGTCCGCGGGGAACGGTTTCTGCTGCACCATGCCCTGGCAAACCTGGTCGACAACGCGCTGCGCTTCAGCCCGGTTGGAGGCAGCGTGGTACTATCAGCCTCGAAGGAGGGAACCATGGCGCGTGTCTCCGTGACGGACAGTGGCCCCGGGATGCCGGACTACGCGTCCGGAAAGATCTTCGAAAGGTTCTACTCCCTCCCCGATCCCGCGTCCGGCAAAAAAGGCACGGGACTGGGGCTTCCCTTCGTGAAGGAAGCGGCCGCCCTCCACGGCGGCTTCGTGACCGTGGCGAACAGGCCTGAAGGCGGTGCCGTGGCAACCCTTATCATCCCCCTTTAAAAAAATTTCTCCACTTCACACTGGCTTCACACTCCTTTCACCGTACCGTTCTACCTTTCTCACATGAACGCGGGGCAGGCCGCGCGCATCACCCGCGAATACACGGAAAGGAGACACAGCATGATGAACTTCGACGTAAAAGGCTCTCTCACCTTGAAGATCCTCTTCACCGGCTTCCTCGCCATGGTCCTCATGATCCCGCTGGGCATGGTGGACAGCGTGATACGCGAGCGGCAGAACCGCCGCAACGAGGCGGTGAACGAGGTGAGTTCCAAATGGGGGCATCCCCAGACCATCGCAGGGCCGGTCCTGGTGGTGCCGTACCGTTTTACCTACACGGAGGACCAGGACGGGAAAAAGGTCACGCACGTGACGATAAAAAACGCCTGCTTCCTGCCGGAGTCCCTGCGCGTGAAGGGGCGACTCAATCCGGAGCGGCGCTCCCGCGGACTCTACGAGGTGATCCTCTACAGCCTCAAGGACCTGTCGATATCGGGAAAATTCAACCGGCCGGATCCTTCGCGGCTGAACATCCCCGCCGACGCGATGCTCTGGGAGCGCGCCTACCTCGCCGTGGGCATTCCCGACACGCGCGGCATCCAGAAGGACGTAAAGCTTGTCTGGAACGGGCGCGAGATATCGTTCCTGCCCGGCGTGAAGGACGCGGGAGTGGTCGCCTCGGGGATACACGCTCCGTTGCCGGGACTGCGTGACCGATCGGCGCGTACCATCAACTACGCCATGAACATAGACCTGCGCGGAAGCTCCGCGTTGAACTTTTCGCCCCTGGGGAAAGACACGCTGGTGGAGCTTGACTCCTCCTGGCCGCACCCCAGCTTTATCGGCGCCTACCTGCCGGACCGTCACCGCGTTGGCGACGACGGCTTTACCGCCAAATGGAACGTATCGTACTTCGGGAGGAACATTCCCCAGGAGTTCATCCAGGGAGAAAGCGCGAATCCCACGGACAACGCCTCCTTCGGCGTGCGGCTCTTCGTGCCGGTAGACTTCTACCAGAAGTGCGAGCGCGCGGTGAAGTACGGGTTCCTTTTTATCACCCTGACCTTCCTGGCGTTTTTTTTGTTCGAGCTTTTCAACAGGCTCGCCATCCATCCCCTACAGTACACCATGGTGGGCTTCGCCATGAGCGTCTTTTACCTGCTCTTCCTGGCGCTCTCTGAGCACGTGGGCTTCTTCGCTTCCTACCTGCTCTCGAGCCTTTCGATCATGGGGCTTATCACGGGATACTGCGTCAAGGTGCTGAAAACCAGGAAGCGTGCCGGTTACATGTTCGGCCTCCTCTTAGGGCTGTACAGCTTCCTCTACGTGCTCCTGGAGAACGAGGACTACGCGCTCCTGCTGGGCTCGCTGGCGATATTCGCCATCCTTGCCGCGGTGATGTACCTGACGCGGAACGTGGACTGGTACCGGATACGCCTCGGCAACGGTGCTGCTGCGACGGATGCAGGATAGCTGTGGAGATACGAAAAAACAATAAAGGCAACCACGGAGGCACAGAGGCACGGAGGGTAAAGACAATGAAAAGGTTTCACGCGGAGACGCGGGGAACGCGGAGAAAGGATAACGGCAAAGGCGTTGGCTCACGCGAAATTCGAGGAATAATGTTAATGTTCAGGCGCGAATTTCAATTCGCGCCTGAACGCTAGCGCCATCTTTCAGTATATGATATACATCAGAATTCCTGCCGCGGCCGTGAGTCCCGCATAGAGTATGATGTACGCAAGGTGTCCTTTCCGGATAATCTGATCCCTGAATTGCATCACGAGGAAGATTGCTAGTGGAATAATCACCAGTGAAATCGCACAGCCGAGGAAACCGAACAACACCGCCTGGCCGATTGCCACCATCTCGCCCCCCTTGTCGAAAAACGCAAGCACGATGACGATGGAAAGGGTAAAAGACGCCAGGATGCCAAGCGGTATCATTGCGAGAACCAGCAGAAAGGTTTTAATCGACTTCGCATTCATTGCATCCTCCATTGAAGCAAAGCATGTGTAGACAGCATCCTGTCATAACACGGGTTCCGTTCCGGCAGCGGAAATCATCTTCCTGAGCACCACGGACGTTTCCACCTGGCGGTCGGGTATTTTCCAGTATTTCCGCAGCAGAATATTCTTTTCATCTTCAGATACCATGCGGTACCCGTTCTTTTCATAGAAGCGGACAGCCCATGTCGCGGCTTTCCAGGTTCCCACGAGCAGTTCCCCGCGGGGAGATACCGATTCGACATGCCGCAGAAGCCTCGAACCATGGCCTGACTTCTGCATCTTGGTAACGGTATACGCATGCCGTACCAGGGCCATGTCTCCCCTGTCCTGGATTCCCATGACGGCGACAGGCCCCGCCCCCTCATCGACGCACCAGAAGACGACACCGTCGGCGATTTCAAACCTGAGCTCGTCCTCGGACATGTAAGGCTCGTGCCAACGGTCCTCCGGGATGACGCAGCGGTATGCCACCGCCGCGTCGTTGATGATACGCAGTATCATATCGAATTCATCTTTTCCGCAGAGACGTACCATGTTACTATAACCAACAATACTATCCCGTAATATTTCGAAATCCCTGGATTTAATGACACCATCTCAACAGGTTGTCAAACATATATCTTCCGGCTCTCACGCGGAGACGCGGAGTGCGCAGGCATTGCCCTCAATCCGGGAATCCTCCTTGACGCGCATCCCCCGTCACGGATAATCCACCCATCAACGCATTCCGCTCCGGGAGGACCCCATGATAACACTCATAGCCACGCTGAAAGTAAAGGAAGGGAAGATGGACGAAGCAGTCGCGCTCTTGAAGGAGATAGCGCCGAAGGTGAAGGAATCCGAACCCGGCTGTCTGGAGTACCTGCCGCACCGCGTCAAGGGCGATGACAGCGCCATCATCTTCTACGAGGTGTACAGCGACAAGGAAGCCCTGAAGGCCCATTCCGCCAACCTGATGAACACACTCGGGAAGCTCCTGCCGCTCCTCGAGCCCGGCATGGACATCAAGACCTGCTTCCAGATTCTGGAATAAAGGCAACGGTGGTCGTTGAACGGCGGGAAGCAACCTGCCCCTCACACTTCCCATTTTTTGTTTGACGATGATATCGCCCCTCTTTAACTGTGACCAACAGGGATTGATGCGCATATTCACATGCGCGATA